>CAIYGK010000160.1 GCA_903925725.1 uncultured beta proteobacterium
GCCATTGCCAACGGGCGCGACGAAGGTTTTACCAAACTGCTGTTTGACGACAGCGAGGAAGCGCATGGCCACGGACAAATTTTGGGTGGCGGCATTGTCGGCACGCACGCCGGCGACATGATTGGTGAGATTGCGCTGGCTATCGAGATGGGAGCTGACGCTGTCGATATTGGCAAGACGATTCACCCGCACCCAACCCTGGGCGAGAGCATCGGTATGGCGGCGGAAGTCGCGCATGGCAGCTGCACCGATGTGCCGCCAGCGCGCAAGTAATTAGTCGGCCGCCAAGCAACGGCGAACTATTCAGTGGCCAGCCCGGCTGCCATGGGCGTGAGGCGTCGCGTGCGGATGTCCCGGCGGGTGTGCCTGATGCGCGTGCGGCTCCGTCAGCAAAGAACCGGCCAGCATACCGACGACTGCCATGACCAGACCGGCCAGCTGCGCCGGGAAGGCATCGCCCAGCTGCTTGAACACCAGAAACACGAGCCAGGTGAAGATGCCGAAAACAATGGAGGCGATGGCACCGTGGCGCGTCGCCCGTTTCCAGTAAAGGCCGCAGACCAGTGGCACAAAGGCACCTACCAGCGTCACCTGGTAGGCGGATGACACCATCTCATAAATCTGCGTTCCCTTCATCGCCATGGCATAGGCCAGCACGCCGCCGGTAAAGAAGAAAAGCGTCACACGAAACGCAAACAGTTCCTGCTTGTCAGTCATCCGCGGGCGCAGATGCTTGTAGATGTTTTCGACGAAGCTGGTGGAGGGCGCCAGCAGCGTGGCGGAGGCGCATGACTTGATCGCCGAGAGTAGCGCGCCAAAGAAGATGACCTGGGCCGCGAAAGGCATCTGCGTGAGGATGAGGGTCGGCAGAATCTTCTGCGGATCATTGGCAAGAAACTCCTTGGTCTGCTCCGGCATGATCAGCACCGCGCAAGCGACGATGAACATCGGCACAAACGCAAACGCGAGGTAGGCCAGGCCACCAATCACGGCGCCACGCGAAGCCGTCTTGGCGTCTTTGGCGGACATCACACGCTGAAACACGTCCTGTTGCGGAATTGACCCCAGCATCATCGTGATGCCGGCAGCGAAGAAGAAGACGATGTCCTTGAAATTCGCTGCCGGCGCCATGCGGAACCAGTCGTTGCTTTGCGCCAGCGCCAGCACCTTGCTGGTACCACCGGCCATGCCGCTGGAGATATAGGCAATGAAAGACAGGCCGATGATGAGCACGATCATCTGGATGAAATCGGTCCAGGCGACCGCCAGCATGCCGCCGAAAATGACGTAAATCAGCACGGACAGGGTGCCGATGACCATGCCCGCTTCGGTACTGATGACGCCACCCGAGACGACATTGAACACCAGTCCCAGTGCCGTGATCTGCGCGGCGACCCAGCCGAGGTACGAAAGAATGATGGTCATCGAGCAGAAGATCTCGACGCCCTTGCCGAAACGCTTGCGGTAGAAATCGCCTATGGTCAGCAGATTCATGCGGTAGAGCTTGGCGGCAAAGAACAGGCCGACAAAAACCAGACACATGGAAGCGCCAAACGGATCCTCGATCACACTGTTGAGTCCACCCGAGACAAACTTGGCGCTGATTCCGAGCACCGTTTCGGCGCCAAACCAGGTGGCGAAGGTGGTCGTGATGATCATCACCAGCGGCAGACTGCGCCCGGCAATAGCGAAGTCTGCCGAGTTCTTGATGCGGGTACCGGCATAGACACCGATGGCCAGCGTTCCCAGCAAATACAGTACGACGAGACCAAGCAATGCATTCATGAGGCCGGGATCCTTTTGCGGGAAAATGATGAAGCGAAAGTGTAGCAAATGGGGTGCTTTTCTGCTCGATGCGATACTTGACCCGGGCGGTTCAAATTTCTGGCCGCCCGATATTTTTTGGGGCAAGCATGTCTGAGGAAATTTTGCTTGGCGATGAGGCGGTGGCACGCGGCGCGATCGATGCCGGTATCAGCGCGGCCTACGCCTATCCCGGTACGCCGTCGACCGAGATCTACCAAACCATTCAGGACTACGCCAAGGAGCACAGCCTGCCGGTGCGCGGCATGTGGTCGACCAACGAGAAGGTGGCGCTGGAGGAGGGCGTAGGCGTCTCCTACGCGGGTGGCCGGGCCATGGTGTCGATGAAGCACGTTGGTCTCAATGTGGCAGCCGATCCGTTCATGAATGTTGCGGTTTCCGGTGCGCATGGCGGTCTGGTGATTGCCGTTGCCGACGATCCGTCCATGCACAGCTCGCAGAACGAGCAGGACTCGCGCTACTTTGCCGATTTCGCCATGGTGCCGTGTCTGGAGCCCGGTGACCAGCAGCAGTGTTACGACTTTACCCGCGAGGCCTACGAACTGTCGGAGCGCTTGCAGGTACCGGTGCTGCTGCGTCTGGTAACGCGGCTGGCGCATAGCCGCGCGGCGGTGACGCTGGGCGCCGCACGCGCGCAAAACGTTCCCAACTATGTGGAAGACTCGAGCCGCTTCACCCTGCTGCCGGTCAATGCGCGCAAGGCCTACGCGAAGTTGGTGGACAAGCAACCGGCTCTGCAGGAGTTCTCGGAAAACCATGCTGCCAACGCGCTGACGCTGCGCGGCAACGGCAAGCCCGGCATCCTGGTCAGCGGTCTTGGCTGGAACTACCTGAGTGAGGCGATGGGCGATGCGCTGGAGGGCTACAACCTGCTGCGCATCGGCGTCTACCCACTGCCAGTCAAGAAGATCCGCCAGTTGCTCGACGCCTCCAGCGAGGTCTGGATTGTCGAAGAAGGCTACCCCTTCATCGAGCGCTATGTGAGTGCGCTGGGCCTGATGCGTGAGCGACCCATTCACGGCAAACTGACCGGCGCGTTGCCGCGCATGGGTGAGCTGACGCAGGACACGATACGGCGCTGCTTCGGCCTGCCGGTCAGGGTGTCGCTGCAGATTGAAGGACTGTCCGAAGTGCTGGTCGGGCGCCCGCCGCGCCTGTGCGACAAGTGCCCGCACACCGACGCCTACATCGCCATTAATGAAGTTCTGAAACAGTACAGCCCAGGCGTGCGCGTGATGGGCGACATCGGCTGCTACACACTGGGCTATCTGCAACCCTACGAGGCGATCCACTCCTGCCTGTGCATGGGTTCCTCCATCGGGATGGCCATAGGCGCGGCGCATACCGGCATGACGCCATCCCTTTGCGTGATAGGCGACGGCACCTTCACACACTCGGGCATGGCGCCGCTGCTGGACGCGGCGCGCGACAACAGCAACATCAAGGTCTTCATCCTGGACAACAGCATCGTCGCCATGACCGGCGGGCAGCCGACCATGGCGACAGACGAAGAGGTCGTTGATCTGGTGGCCGGGCTCGGTGTACCGCGCGAGCACATCCGCATCGTGGTTCCGCTGCCCAACCGCAAGGAGCAGACGCTGGCCATCATCAACGAGGAACTGCCCTACAAGGGGCTGTCGGTCATCATTGCCCGACGTGCCTGCGTCACTTATGCCAAACAGATCAAGCTCTACAAGCGTGCCTGCGAGGAGCAATCAGCGTGAACTACGACCTGGTACTTTGCGGCGTCGGTGGCCAGGGCGTGCTGTCGATTGCCTGGGTGATTGATCATGCGGTCCATGAGGTCGGTCTGCATTTCAAGCAGTCCGAGGTCCACGGCATGGCGCAGCGCGGCGGTGCGGTTTCTGCCTTCGTACGCATCTCCGACCAACCCGTCGCCAGCGATCTGATCGCCAATGGTACGGCCAGTCTGGTGCTCTCGGTGGAGCCGATGGAAGCATTGCGCTATACCCAGTTGCTGCGCCCGGACGGCTGGATCGTGACCGACGTCACGCCACTCGAAAACGTAGACAACTACCCGCAGCACGAAGCCCTGTACAAAGTGCTGTTTTCGGTACCGCATCTGGTGGTGCTGGACGCAACGCGCCTGGCCGCCAAGGCAGGCGCCGTCAAGGCACAGAACATGGTCGTACTCGGCGCTGCCGCGTCGCAACTTCCCTTGCCCGTTGATCTGCTGGAAAAGCAGATTCATGAGCTCTTTGCCAGCAAGGGCGAGCGCATCGTCAAAGCCAACATCAACGCCTTCCGGATGGGCACCGCAGCCAGCCAGTTTGCAGCGGCGCTGTCGGCGGCAGGCGTGCCGTCGTCCGTGCTGGCGCGGGTGATGCCGCGCCTTGCCTTCGAGCCACAAGCCGTTTCACAGGCGAGCGTGGACGCCTGGTGCAAGCGACTGCTGGCAAGTGACGCCGCGCAGTTGGCGCTGCAAGTGTTCGAGTCGGATGCCGTGCTGGCGCTCGATGCCTGTCCCTGATTCAAAGGTAGTCGCGGCCGGGTACCTCAGGCCTACGGCCTCTGCTGCCACAGATCTCCAGCGTGCAGACCTTGCGGCACAGCCAGCCGATGGCGTGCCGATTCATCGCCCTGCAGCGTGGCGCGCCACCAGTCGCTTGTGATGCTGGCCACCAGCGCGTGATGCGCCGGCTGCAGGTCGCGCGTCACCTGCGCACGCGGCACGATTTCCACGGCGCGACCGGTCTGCCCGGCAAACGTCATGTGGTCTGCATCCAGCAATATCAGCTGTGCCTTGTTGCCCGATGGCAGGGCGTCAAACACTGCGCGTCGGCGCTCGGGTGTGGCACCCACACCCACCACATCGGAGTCACGCGTGCCGGTGATGCACAGCATCGGTCGCGTCATGCGCTCAAACGCCTGCCTGCCGTCGCCTACAGCGGGCAGCGATGGTGAAAATGCAATGAAGGACGCCAGCCTTGGTTCCTTGATGCCTTCAAAGCCGGGGTAGCGTTGCCCGGCCATGCCGAGCGTGGTGTGAGCCCCAAACGAATGGCCGCACAGGCCCAACTGCACCGGCCGTACCGAACGCCAGCGCTCCTGGTTGGCTGCGTGGCGGCGCCCGATCTCGTCCAGCGCGAAGCTCACGTCGCGCAGCCGTGCCAGCAATTGCATAGGCCCTGCGGCCGAGCGCAGTGCCCGCTGATCCGCGAAGCTGTTGGTGACCGCGCGCACCGCGGCCAGATCGCTGCCAGCGTGCTGCAGATGCACGACCACAAAGCCCGCCGCCGCCCACGCCTCACCCCACACCGCGCCGCCCTCGCGCGTGCCGCCCAGACCGTGGGAGAACAGAACGACCGAAAGCGGCCCGGCACTGGTGGCCGCTGCATCGGGCCAGCGCACTTTGACCGGTACCTCGCGTTGTCGGGCGGTATCAATCCAGACTTCGTCAACCACCGAAGCGCCAGCGGTCTGCGCCCGCGCATCAACACCGGGCAGGGCGCTGCAAGCCAGGGCGCTGATGCAGGTGCGGCGGGTCAGGTTCATGGGACCAATTATGAAGCGGTGGAAGATCGAGTGGGGTGGTGATGACAAGTCAGCGTTGGCAGCATAATCCCAGCGAAAGAACATCATGATTGCCCTCATCGAACAACACCGCCCCGAAGTGGCCGAGCTATGCCGCCGTTTTGGCGTGCAAAGCCTGGAAGTGTTCGGCTTGGCTGCCAATGGCGCGTTTGACCCGGCACACAGTCACATTGATTTCTTGGTCGAATTCCTTCCGGACGATGCGGGCAGCATGTTCGATAGCTACTATGAACTGCAGGACGCGCTGGAGCAATTGTTTGCCCGCAAGATTGACCTGGTAACGACCTCGGCGCTGGAAAATCCCGATGTCATTGCAGTGGTGAACCAGTCGCGCCAAATCGTCTATGCAGACGCGCACAAATCTGGCGATGATGTGCGTGCCAGGCTGACCGACCTGAAATTGAAGGACGCCGATATAACTGACGCCGTGGCGTGGGTGCGGAATGGGCCAGCGCGTGGCTAACCCGAACCCGGATCAGTTGGTCTGAACGGTTGTCGCCTCAGGGGCGGCAGTTGTGACGCGGCGTGCGCCGTCAAAGCGGCGGTTCCAGTAGGCAACGGCCATGTTCTCGACCCGCACTTCGGCACCGGGCTTGGGTGAGTGGATGAAGTTGCCTTCACCGATGTAGATGCCGACGTGGCTGAAAGCGTGGCGCATGGTGTTGAAGAACACCAGGTCACCGGGTTGCAGGTCGGTGCGGTCAATTTTTTGCGTCACTGCGGCTTGCTGGGATGCCTTGCGTGGCAGGATCAGGCCGACGGTCTGCTCGTACATGGCTTTCACAAAACCACTGCAGTCAAAACCGCTTTCCAGCGTGCTGCCACCGCGCCGGTAAGGTGCGCCCAGAAAGCCCATAGCGGTGATCACCAGCTCGGAAGCCTTCACGCCCACGGTTTGCCGGACCTGGTCGATTTGTGCCAGCAGCCCTTTGTCGGCCAGCAACTTGTCCAGATCATCCGCAGGCGCGCTCGGGTTGGCATGCACGCTGGCAGCCAACAGCAGGGCGGCAAGGGTGGCGGGGATTCGCATCGGGGGGAGCATGGTGGCAGAGTATAGATGCAGCAGCAAGGTCGATGGACCGGGTATACCCGACTGCGGTTTAATAGCGTATTACTGACATACAGAGCCAACCCTCAGAAAGATCGCCATGTTGCTAGACGCCAGCCAGTCCCAACTCGTTCTGGTCGATTACCAGAGCCGCCTGATGCCCGCTATTTTTGAAAACACCCTGGTGCTGGCCAACGCACTGCGCTTGGCGCAGTTGGCCAGGCTGATGGAAGTGCCGGTGTGGGGCACCGAGCAAAACCCGTCGGGCTTGGGCGAGAACGCGCCCGAGATCAGGGCGCTGTGCGATCAGACGCTCTCCAAGATGCAGTTCAGCGGCGTCGAGGAGGGCCTCGGTGAATGGCTGCGCCCACCAGCCAAACCGGTTGCCGGCAACGCGCGCAGCTTGCCCAAACATTTGCAGAAGCCAGCAGCGCCGGCGGATGAGCGCAATACCGTGATTGTTGCCGGCTGCGAGGCGCACGTCTGCCTGCTGCAAACGGCGCTCGACCTTCTGGAAGACGAGTTTGAAGTCTGGGTGGTGACCGACGCCTGCAGTTCGCGCACCGAGCGCAACCGCGACGCCGCTTTTGACCGCCTGGCCGGCGCTGGTGTGGAGCTAGTGACGACCGAGATGGTGGCCTTTGAGTGGCTGCGTAGCGCCGAGCACCCGGCCTTCAAGGCGGCGCAGGCGCTGATCAAATAAGCTGGCCGTCCACGATCTGGATCTGGCGCTGGCAGCGCGCTGCCAGTCGCGGGTCGTGGGTGACGATCAGGCAGGCGGACTGACGTTCGCGGTTCACACTTTGCAATAGTTCAAAGATTTCGTCGGCGCTGTGCGTGTCGAGGTTGCCGGTGGGCTCGTCGGCCAGGATCAGCCGTGGCGACAGCGACAGCGCGCGCGCAATGGCCACACGCTGCTGCATGCCGCCCGAGAGTTCCGAGGGGCGCTTGTGGGCGGCGTCCTTCAGTCCCACCTGCTCCAGCAATTGCATCGCCGTTTTCTCTGCCTGGTCGCTTGACCAGCCGAGGTCGATGATGGAGGGCATCATCACGTTTTCCAGCGCGCTGAAGCCGGGCAACAGATGGTGAAACTGGAAGATGAAACCAATGCTGCGTCCGCGCAGCGCGGTGCGTGTGGCGTCGCTCATGCCCGCCGTATCCTGACCATCGACGCTGAGCCGCCCGCTGCTCGGCGCCTCAAGGAGGCCGATGATGTTGAGCAGCGTGCTCTTGCCCGAGCCCGACGGACCGGTCAGCGCGGCAAACTCGCCGTTCGCAATCGATAAATCAATGCCGTGCAGGACTTCGGTGACCACCGGCGTGCCTAGCCCGTAGCTCTTGCGTATGCCTTGCAGTTCGACGATGACGCTCATGCTTCCTGCTGCTTCATGCGCGTATCGCCTGCACCGGGTCCATGCCGGCCGCACGTCGCGCCGGCAGGGCAGCGGCCAGCAGGCCGACCCCCAGTGCCAGCGCGCAGGCCCAAGCGACCACCGAGGGTTCGATGTCCGGACTGATCAGCAGCGTGCCGTCCGCATTGCGCGAAACACGGGAAAAGAAATTCAGCAAAGCCAGCGACAGGGCAGACCCGAGGGCCGAGCCCAGCAACCCATAAAAACCGCCTTGCAGCAAGAAGATCGACATGACGCGTCGGGGCGTGGCGCCCATGGCGCGCAGGATGCCGATCTCTTTCTGCTTTTGCACGACTGACACGACCAGCACGCTGGCAATGCCGACGGCCACAATCAGCACCACAAAAAGCCGGATCAGGTTGTTCGACATGCTCTGGCTTTTCAGGGCGGTCAGCAATTGCGCATTGGTCTGCATCCAGCTTTCCACCGTCAGACCAGTTTGCGCCTGCAACTCCAGCGCAGTGCGCTCGGCCTGGAACAGGTCGGTAACCCGCAAATCAATTTCGGTAATGCCACCGGGCAGATCCAGCAGCGACTGCGCCATCTTGATGCTGCTGTAGACCCAGCGCCGGTTCAGGTCGCGGTTGCCGATGTCGAAGACGCCGGCGATGGTGAGCAGGTCGTTGCTGCCATCCATGGTGATGATGCGGATCTTGTCGCCCACAGTCACGCCAAGGTCCTTGGCCAGCTCAACGCCGATCACGGTGTTGGCGCCGCTCACGTCAAAGCGTCCCAGCGTCAGGTACTTGTCCATGCGTACGATGCGCTGGTAGGCCTGCGGGTCCACGCCCATCAAAGTGATCGGCTGGTTCGCTTCAGCGCGTGCGGCAAAGCCGGCGCCCGAGAGGATCGGGGAGACTGCCTGCACGCCACCGGTCTGCGCTGCCAGGCGTGCGACAGCCTCCCACTGGTCAATCGAGCGCAGGCGCTGCGCCCTTGGCTGCACGATGGCTGCGGTGCTGCTGGCGGGCAGGCTCGTCAGGTTCTCGGCACGCGGTGGCTTCATCACAATGTGCGCCTGACTGCCCAGCGTCTTGTCGATGATGGAGGCCTGCAACTGGCTGATCAGCGTGGTCAGAAAGATGATGACTGCCACACCGGCCGTAACGCCGGCCAGAATCAGCAAGGTCTGCATGCGGCCCTCGCGCAGGTAGCGCAGGCAGACCATCCATGCAAACGGGAGTCGCATCGGTTTGGCTGAATATCAGCTGGTAAGGCCGGGCATCGCCGGCACGTTGCCTGGCGCGGCGCGGGTGCTTGTTTCGCGCACTCTGTTGCCCTCGGTCAGCGCGCTTCCGGGCAGGATCGCGCGATCACCCTTGGCCAGTCCTTTGACAATCTGCGTGCTGCCTATGCCCTGCAGGCCGGTCTGCACGGGCACGGCCCTGGAGCGGCCGTCCCGGTTCACCCAGACAAAGCTGGCGCCGTTGGGGTCGCGCCGCACGGCGTCGGTCGACAGCATCAGGGCATCCGCCACCTGAGCCGTCACGATCTCCACCGACACCGTCATGTCGGGGCGCAGGTAGTCCACGCTTGGCTCCACGCGCAGTTTCAGCTCAACCGTGCCGCGTTGTGCGTCGACGGCCGGAGCGATGTAGATGAGCTTGGCCGTGAACGGGCGCTGTGGAAAGGCATCGGCGCTGGCGCTGGCCATCTGACCGAGTTGCAAATACTTCAGGTTCTTCTCGTCCACGCTGGCCTGGATGCGTGTTTCGCCGCCACTGACCAGTGTCAGGATCGATTTGCCGGCCTGGGCTGTGTCGCCGGGGTCGTTGTTGCGGACGATGACGGTGGCGGCGGCTGGCGCGCGCAAACTCAGTTGGTCAAGCCGCGCCGCGGCGGCCTGCTGCTGCGCTGTGGCCTGATCGAGGCGGGACTGGGCCAGTGCCAGTTCAACGCCATCGCGCTGATTGCCCTTGGCTTGAATGCTGGCTGCCAGCATCGCAGCCCGACTGGCGTTGGCAGCGCGCTCGGCGTCGTCCAGGCGCGACTGCGAGACAAAGCCCTGGCGCAGCAAATCTCGGGCGCGGACCAGTTCCTGCTGTGCCTGAAGGTCGGTGGCCTTGGCCTGGGCCAGCACCTGCATGCTGACCGGATCGCTGACGGTTTGAATCTGTCGCAAGCGTCCCTGCGCTTCCAGCACGGCCGCGCGCGCCTGCACCAGCGCTGCCTGCGCTTCGTCGTCACGCAGGCGCACCAGAACCTGGCCAGCCTGTACCTTGTCGCCTTCGCGCACCGCGATGCTCTCGATGCGGGCCATGGCCTGGCTTGACACTTCCGTGCGTGCCAGATCGACGATGCGCCCGCTGGTGACCACCGATTGCAGCATCCTGCCCTGCGTCACCAGTGCTACCTCAACCGGTGTGCCGCGGCTGCTGAAGAAAAGCGCGGCGATGGCACAAATTCCCAGTCCTGCGGCCCAGAACGCGTGCGTACGGGTAAATTTCATGTTGCGATTGTGCCGCAGGGCCGGCGTGACGTCTGTGTGCTGTTTCACGGACTCGGCCAGCGCCATTGCGGTACGGGCGTGGTGGGTACCCCAGGAGTCAGTTTGCAGCAAGTTGAGTGTCCATAATTATGAATTCAGATTTTGACCCGCCGGAGACAAACAATGACAAGCTATGCTGATTTCCATCGTCGCTCCCTCACAGATCGTGACGCTTTCTGGTCTGAACAGGCCAAACTGGTGGACTGGAAAACCCCGCCACAGCAGATTTGCGACTACAGCAACCCGCCTTTTGCCAAGTGGTTTGTCGGTGGCACGACCAATCTGTGCCACAACGCGATTGACCGGCACCTGAAGGACAGGGCCGATCAGGCGGCGCTGATCTTTGTTTCGACCGAGACCGATGTCGAGAAGGTTTACACGTTCCGCGAGTTGCATGCCGAGGTGCAGCGGATGGCCGCTGTGCTGAAAGACCTGGGTGTGCAAAAGGGTGACCGTGTGCTGATCTACATGCCAATGATTGCCGAAGCGGCTTTTGCCATGCTTGCCTGTGCCCGGATAGGGGCCATTCACTCAGTCGTCTTTGGTGGTTTCGCTTCGGGCTCGCTGGCTTCCCGCATAGAGGATGCCTCCCCCAAGGTCGTAGTGAGTGCGGATGCCGGTTCGCGCGGCGGCAAGGCGGTGGCCTACAAGCCCCTGCTGGACGAGGCGATTCGCCTCTCAAGCCACAAGCCGGGAGCAGTGCTGCTGGTGGACCGCCAACTGGTGGCCATGGTTCTGGTGGCCGGGCGCGACTATCTGTGGGCGCCGTTGCGGCAAAAGCACCTCGACACGGTGGTCGATTGTGAGTGGGTCGATGCCACGCACATCAGCTATACGCTCTACACCAGTGGCACGACCGGCAAGCCCAAGGGCGTGCAGCGCGATACCGGTGGCTACGCCGTGGCGCTGGCCGCGAGCATGAAGCACATCTACTGTGGCAATGCAGGCGAAACCTACTTCTCTACCAGCGACATCGGCTGGGTGGTGGGTCACAGTTACATCATCTACGGGCCGCTGATCGCCGGCATGGCGACCATCATGTACGAAGGCCTGCCGACGCGGCCTGACGGCGGCATCTGGTGGAGTCTGGTCGAGAAGTACAAGGTGACGGTCATGTTCAGCGCGCCGACTGCGGTGCGTGTGCTCAAGAAGCAGGACCCGGCGCTGTTGAAGAAGTACGACCTGTCGAGCCTGCGTGCCCTCTTTCTGGCGGGCGAGCCGCTGGACGAACCGACGGCGCAGTGGATCAGCCAGGGACTGGGCAAACCCATCATCGACAACTACTGGCAGACCGAGACCGGCTGGCCGATTCTCTCGCTGTGCAACGGCGTGGAAAAGGCCGAGAGCAAGTTCGGCTCACCCGGCAAGGCGGTTTACGGCTACGACGTGAAACTGCTGGACGATCAGACTGGCGCGGAGCTGACCGAACCGAATCAAAAAGGTGTGGTGGCCATCGAGGGACCGCTGCCCCCCGGCTGCATGCAGACCGTGTGGGGCGACGATGCGCGCTTTGTCAGCACCTACTGGAAGACGGTACCGGGACGGCTCGTGTACAGCACTTTTGACTGGGGCATTCGCGACGCCGATGGCTACTTCTTCATTCTGGGCCGCACCGACGATGTGATCAACGTGGCCGGGCACCGTCTGGGCACGCGCGAGATCGAGGAGAGCATTTCGGCGCATCCGAACGTGGCCGAAGTGGCGGTGGTGGGCGTGGCAGATCAGCTCAAGGGCCAGGTGGCGATGGCGTTCGCCGTGGTCAAGGACACCAGCCTGATCGGCGACGAGAACGCACGCCTCAAACTCGAAGGCGAGATCATGAAGCTGGTCGACAACGATCTGGGCGCCGTGGCGCGTCCGGCCCGGGTGCGCTTTGTCACGGTGCTGCCGAAAACCCGCAGCGGCAAGCTGCTGCGTCGCGCAGTGCAAGCCGTCTGCGAAGGCCGCGACCCCGGCGACCTGACGACCATGGACGACCCGGCGGCGCTGCAGCAGATTCGGGATTTGATGGCGTGACACTTTGCGGGACAGATCTTTAGCGCTGTCCCCAACTTGAAACGGACCGAGACTATTGTCGACGGATGGGGCGGCCGGTTTTCAATGCAACCGCACCCATGGAAACGCCGTTGAGCACATTGCCATAGCCCTGTTGCTTCAGGAACAGCACGGCTTGTCCGGAGCGCGCGCCGGACTGACAGTACAAAACGATCTGCTTTGACTTGTCTGGTGCAAGGTCTGCGTACTCCTGCACAAAATGGTCCAGTGGAAGATTGAAGGCACCCTCGACGTGACCCGAGGCATATTCACCGGGTGAGCGTACATCGAGGAATAAGGCATCTTCCTCCCACGCGGGTGACGTTGAGTCAGGCGACGATGAAATTGAATTGCTGAACCAGTTCACGCAGAGCTTTCGAATTTTGAAGCGCAGCATCATATGCCAAATCGACAAGAGAGTACCTGCATTGCACTGGGCTTTTCATTTGGTGGCAGAATCAGCCCCCAAGTTAGGCCCGTATTGGGGCCAGCTTCGCGTCCGTCGACCGGTGCAGCCGGAACACGGAAGGTTAGTCAACAAGCAGCTTTAACCAGCTAATGTTTCCTTCAGGGAAACGGAGGTCAGCGGAAAATGATTGAGACCAGGTCCCAAGGGACAGGGCCGACTTCGTCGGTTTATCAGGCCTACCAGGCCAACACCCATCTGTTTGGCGGCAACGCCCCCTACGTTGAGGAAATGTACGAGAACTACCTGGCTAACCCAGGCAGCGTACCCGATTCCTGGCGTGCCTACTTCGATGCCCTGCAGCATGTACCGGCGCTGGATGGCAGCAACAGCAAGGACGTTCCCCATCTCCCGGTGATCAATGCTTTTGCGGATCGCGCCAAGCACGGCGTAACCCGGGTCGTGCTGGCCAGCAGCGACGCCGAGATGGGACGCAAGAGAACCGCCGCCCAGCAACTGATTGCTGCTTACCGCACGGTGGGTGCGCGCTGGGCCGATCTGGACCCCTTGAAGCGAACCGAGCGCGACAGCATTCCTGAGCTCGATCCCGCGTTCTACGGCTTCAGTGATGCGGATCAGGAAGCGGTGTTCAACACGAGTAATACTTTCTTCGGTAAAGACAGCATGAGCCTGCGCGAACTGATGAACGCGCTGCGCCAGACCTATTGCGGCACGATCGGTGCCGAGTACATGTACATCACCGACCAGAATCAGAAGCGCTGGTGGCAGCAAAAGCTGGAGAGCATTCGCTCCAAGCCCAGTTTCACGCAGGAAAAACAGAAGCACATCCTGGAGCGTCTGACCGCTGCAGAAGGCCTGGAGCGCTTTTTGCATACCAAATATGTCGGGCAGAAGCGCTTCTCGCTGGAAGGTGGCGAGAGCTTCATTGCCTCCATGGATGAGCTGATTCAGGGTGGGGGTGCCATTGGCTTGCAGGAAATCGTGATTGGCATGGCGCACCGCGGACGCCTGAATGTGCTGGTCAACTCGCTGGGCAAAATGCCGGCCGATCTGTTTGCCGAGTTTGACCACA
>CAIYGK010000161.1 GCA_903925725.1 uncultured beta proteobacterium
AGCCCCACAGCAGGGCCACGGCCCCGATCAACGAGACCGGCAACGAAAGCGTCGGTATGACTGTGGCCACAAAGCGGCGCAAAAACAAAAATATCACCAGCACCACCAGCGCAATGGTTCCCAGCAAGGTCAGACTGACGTCGTGTAGCGCGTCGCGTACCGAGATTGAGCGGTCGTTCACCGGCGTCATGGCAACCGATTGCGGCATCTGGCTTTGCAGCTTGGGCAGCGTTGCACGAACCGCGTCAACCACACGCACAGTGTTGGCGCCGGGCTGGCGCAGGATCGCAATCGTGATGGAGTTTTCTCCGTTCAGCGTGGCCCAGCTCTTGAGTGTCTCCAGAGAGTCTTCGACGCTGGCCACATCTTTCAGCCGCACGGGGTTGCCGCCACGGTTGCTGACAATCAGATCGGCAAAGTCGGCGGCGTTCTTCAACTGCCGATTGGCTTGCAGGGTCAGCATCTGGCGCTGTCCCTCGAAGGTGCCGACCGGTGTGTTGACATTGGCGGCACGCAGTGCGGCGCTGAGTTCGTCCAGCCCGATGTTGCGTGCTGCCAGCGCGTCGGGCTGCACACGCACGCGCACTGCGTAGCGCTTGGAGCCAAAGACGTTGACCTGAGCCACGCCGTCAATGGTGGACAGGGTAGGCGAGATCAGATGTTCAGCGTAATCCTGGAGGTCTGACGGTGTCAGCGACGGTGAGGTCAGAGCCAGCAGCAGCACCGGTGCGTCGGCCGGATTGACCTTGCGGTAGGCTGGCGTCGTCGTCATCTCCACCGGCAGTGAGCGCTGCGCGCGCAGCAGGGCGGCTTGGACATCGACTGCCGCCGCATCGATATTGCGGCCCTCATCGAATTCCAGCGTCAGCGATGTGCTGCCGAGTGTGCTGGTGGAACTGATGGTCTTGAGCCCGGGAACAGTCTGGAACTGCTTTTCCAGTTCCAACGCTACCGAACTGGCCATCGTCTCCGGATTGGCCCCGGCCAATGCAGCAAAAACATTGATCACCGGTGTGTCGTAGCTGGGCAAAGCCGCCACCGGGATGCTGCGAAAGCCGATCACGCCGGCCAACACCACGGCCAGATTGAGCAGCACCGTCATCACTGGACGACGGATGAAGAGTTCGGAAATATTCATGGCGCTGACGCGCGTTTTGCACCAGACGCTGCGGAAGCAGCCTCCCGGGCGCGCTCAAGCACCGGCACGCCAGGGCGCAGGTTCTGCCTGCCATCGAGCACAATTTGATCGCCCACTTTGACGCCCGTTACCGCAGCATCGTTGTCCTGCGCGTACAGAACCTTCACCGGTTTCATGGTTGCCTTGCCAGCTTCCACGACATAAACAATGGTGCCGCGCGCGCCCTGAATAATGGACGCTTGCGGTATCACTACAGCGTCTTTAAGGACAGCCACCGTCTGTGAGACTTCAACGAAAGCGCCAGGCCAGAGCCTGCCCTCGTGATTGTCAAAGACGGCTTTGACCTTGAGTGTGCCGGAGCCAGCATCGACTGCGTTGTCGACAAACTTGAGGTGTCCGCTGAACTTGCCCGCACCATCAGCAAGCGTTGCAGTCACGACGGCACCGCCGTCCTTGAGCGAGGACATGGCGTCGGGCAAATTGCGCTGCGGCAGGTTGAAGGACACCGCAATCGGGTCAAGCTGCGTGATGGTCACCAGTGAGGTCAGGTTGGCCTGAACAGCGCTGCCTGGATACACGTTGACAGCACCGGCGCGTCCGGCATGGGGTGCACTGATGCGGGAGTAGGAGAGCGCAACACGGCTGGCGTCCAGCGCCGCCTGGTCCGCCGCCAGCGTTGCCAACAGCCCATCGACTTGCGTGACGCTGGTATCCAGCGCTCCCTGCGAAATGAAGTTCTGCGCCAGCAACTGGCGCGAGCGCGCCGCCTGACGCTGCGCATCGTCGAGTGCTGCCTTGTCCTTGGACAGCTGCGCCTGCGCCTTGGCAACATTGGCCTCGTCGCTGCGCGCGTCCAGTGTAAAAAGCAGCTCACCGGCCTTGACAAACTGGCCTTCGCGGAAATGCACTTTGGTGACGACGCTGCTGACCTGCGGTCTGACATCCACACTGGTCAGCGCAGTGACGATTCCATTGGCGCTGAAAAGCACTGGCAGGTCACGTTTCTGTGCCTTCACTGTGCTGACAGCTACTGCTGCCACCGCCGCCGAAGCGCCGCTGGCGGGTGCACTGGCGGCGCCGGATGCTGTGGCGCCATCAGACTTTCCACCGCAGCCCGCAACAAATGCCAGTGCAAGGGCGCAAACAAGTGAGAACAAAAACGGGACTGTCTTCATGATTTTCCTGTGGCTGATCGGGGTTCTGTGACCCCGTTTTCGACCCCGAATGCTATCAGAGATGCAGGAATGATCGTCGAAAACGCCCCGGGTGTTCAGTTGTCCCAGTCACCCCCACCGGCGTCACCACCGCCGGCATCATCCCAGGAGGCAGTGTCGTTCACGCCAAAATTCTCACCACCCATGTCCGGATTGCTGTTGATGTTCTGATAGTCGCTGTTGGCAAGTGTCTCTGGCGGTCTGGCACCCTGATCATGATTGCCAGTCAGCGTGCGACCAATTGCCTGCGCTGCCATCACGCCGGCACCAACGGCCAGACCGGTAGCCACGCCACCCATGATCTTGCCGCCCAGACCACTGCTGGCTGGCTGGCCATAGGGTTGTTGCATCATTCCCGGGGCTACGCTGTTGGCCGTGCCAAAACCTTGCGGACCATTCAGGCCGCTGGCACCCTGAGTGACGTACTGCGGTGGCTGTTGCTCATAGACTGGCGCAGGTTTTCTGCGCGTCAGGTAGATCGCCAGGCCAATGGCGGCACCGCCAATCGCCAGTGCCAGGCCCCAGGGAAAAGAGGGCGCTGGTGAAGGGTCTTGTGCCATCGCTGGACGGTGCGGCACAGCGTTGTTGGCAACCGGTGCGGGCGCTTTCGCCGCGAGCTGTGTGCGCAGGCTTTGCAGTGCTTCGGGTTTGATCGACGGCAGTCCGGGCGCCAGCTTTTCTGCGGTGGCCAGCGACTCCCGTGCCAGGCCCAGCTTGCCTTGGCGCGCAAACAGTTCGGCTTGCACAAAGTGCGCTTTGCCGCTGCCAGGATGCGCAATCAACACCTGCTGCATCATGGTTTGGGCCTGCTCCATGCGTCCGCCCTGGGCCGCCTCGTAAATCTGGCTCAGTGTAGGTTCTGACTGCGCCATCGCCAGGCCAAAACCCAGCAGCACGCTAACCAGCAACCATTTTCCAAGGTTTTGCAAGATGGATCGTTTCGTCATTGGTCATGCCTTGAGAAGTTAAGAAAAAGAAACCTGCCCGGCCGAAGTTGTGCCATTCGACACCAATTCAAGTGCTGGCACCACCCATCATCATCTGGCCCAGAGGCGGGCAAAACTTGTCACGCACGCCAAAGCAGCGAAGCCGCCAGCCAGGCTCAACGCCAATACCGGGCCGTGCGATCCGGACAACCCAAAGCACAGCGCCACCAAAGCAGCGCCCGTGGTTTGACCCAGCAGCCTGGCCATCGCGATGACGCCGCTGGCGCCACCGCTGCGCTCGGGTGGTGCGCTCGACATCAGGGCTTTCATATTGGGTGCCTGAAACAGGCCAAAACCGACGCCGCAAAGAGCCATGCCAAGCACAATGCCGATCGTCGTCGGATGACTCGTCAGCCACGCAAGCGACAACAGCCCGGCGCTCAGAAGCATCAGCCCGAAGCCGCCCAGCAATCCCGGCGCGTAGCGGTCTGAAAGACGTCCGGCAATCGGTGCTGCCAGTGCCACCACGATGGGCCAGGGCGTCATCAGAAAGCCGGTTTCCACCGGGTCGCGATGCAGTACCTCTTCAAAAAAGAAGGGCAGAGCGACAAAGGCCAGACCTTGTGTCGTGAAGGAGGCCATCGACGTGACGGCTGAAAGGGCAAACAGCGGGCGGCGCAACAGATCAACCGGCAGCATGGGCGCCGGGTGGCCAGCTTGGCGCCATAGCAGCAGTGCGAAGGCGATCAGCGCCGCCCCAAGTGGCATCAGCACCAGGGAGATCGGCTCCCTTTGCGCCGCGGCACCCAGCGCGAGCACCAGCGATGCAAAGCTCAGTGCCGTCAGCAGAGCCGTCAGCCAGTCAAAGCGATGACTGCGGGCTGTCGAGTGCGGCAAGGCCGGTAGTGCGAAGGCCAGCGCCACCATACCGAGCGGCACATTGATGGCAAACAGCCAGGGCCAGCTGGCCACCGACAGCACTAGCGATGCGATGGTTGGTCCCACCGCAAACGACACGCCAACCACCAGCGCGTTCAGGCCAACGCCGCGGCCCAGCCGAGTCGCCGGAAAAATGAGTCTTATCAAAGCGATGTTGACACTCATGACACCGCTGGCGCCTATGCCTTGCAAGGCGCGCGCAGCGGCCAGTGCAGGCAGCGTGCTGGCGAAAGCGCACCCCAGCGATGCGAGGGTAAAAAATGCCAGACCAGCCAGAAAGACGCGCCTCGGTCCCAGCAAATCACCCAGTGCGGCGAACGGCAGCAAGGTGGAGACGATGGCAAGCTGGTAGGCGTTGATGACCCAGATCGACGACGCTGGCGAGGCCTGCAGATCGGCGGCAATCGTGGGCAGGGCCGTATTGGCAATGGCGGTGTCGAGTGACGCCAGCGCCACGCCAAGCTGGATTGCGATCAGTGCGCGCAGATCCACACCGTCGGCAGTCTGGCGGGGCGCAATCAAGGTAAAGTGTTCAAATCGCAAATCACCCGCTGCACTGTAGCAAAGATTCAAAGACCTGGAGTAAGCATGCACAAGGTCCGTTCCCCCGCTGTTGCCGGCGCCTTCTATCCGGCGCAGCAACAAACCCTGACGCAGGATGTGCTGGCGCTGCTGGCTGTAAGCAAGCCGCCGGCAGATGCACCCAGCCCCAAGGCCCTCATCGTGCCGCATGCCGGCTACATCTATAGCGGCGTCACTGCCGCTCTCGCCTATGGCCGGCTGCTGAAAGTTCGTGACACGATCAGACGCGTGGTCTTGCTCGGGCCAGTGCACCGCGTGCCGGTCCGGGGGCTGGCGTTGCCCGACGCAGACTTTTTTGCGACCGCACTGGGAGAAAT
Source organism: uncultured beta proteobacterium (assembly GCA_903925725.1). Taxonomy (GTDB): domain Bacteria; phylum Pseudomonadota; class Gammaproteobacteria; order Burkholderiales; family Burkholderiaceae_C; genus Rhodoferax. The sequence continues at coordinate 5,117 of CAIYGK010000161.1, forward strand.
CGAGATTGACCAGGAGGCGCGCTCGGCCATTGCCTCGCTGCCTCAAGTGGTTGTCAGCGCGGCAGCACATGCGCAGGAACACTCGCTGGAAGTGCATTTGCCGTTTCTGCAGTCGGTGCTGCAAGACTTCAAGTTGTTGCCAATGGCTGTGGGTGACGCAAGTGCGGCCGAAGTGGAGCAGGTGCTGGAAGCACTTTGGGGTGGCGAGGAAACGCTGATCGTGATCAGCTCGGACCTGTCGCACTTCCTGCCCTACGCGCAGGCGCAAAGGATAGACCGCCAGACAGCGCAGCAGATCATGAACTTCCGGAGCGTCGTCACGCACCAACAAGCGTGTGGCGCAACACCGGTGAACGGATTGCTGCGGGCGGCGCAGCGCCATGGATTGAGGCCGGAACTGCTTGGTCTGTGCAACTCCGGCGACAGTGCGGGGGACAAGAGTCGTGTGGTCGGCTATGCGTCCTTCGCGTTTGTCGAGCCTTCTGTCGGTGAACTGTTGCTGCCGATTGCGCGCGCTGCCATTGCCACGGCGCTGGGCCTGAGCGTTCAGGCGCCTGAGGCTGCGTCGTGCCTGAAGGAGCCGGGTGCCTGCTTTGTCACGCTGACGCAGCGCGGGCATTTGCGCGGCTGCATCGGCTCGCTGGAAGCGCGGCGCTCGCTGCTGTCCGATGTGAAAACGAACGCCGTTGCCGCAGCGATGCAGGATCCGCGCTTCAAGCCGCTGACACCGGCCGAGCTCGCCATGACCCGTGTCGAAGTGTCTTTGCTCTCGCCGCTGCAGGAGATGCACTTTGACAGTGAAGCGGACGCGCTGGCTCAGCTACGACCGGGCATCGATGGCGTGGTGTTCTCGTGCGGACCTTATCGCAGCACTTTCCTGCCGCAGGTCTGGGAGCAGTTGTCAGGCGCAGCAGACTTCATGGCACAACTCAAGCGCAAGGCCGGGCTGGCAGCCGACTTCTGGGACCAGACCGTTCGACTGCAACGCTACAGCGTTGCCAAGTGGCAAGAGGCATCGCCAGCATGACGCCGTCATCCGCTTACGCGGCGCGCTACTGGCACAGGCATGAAGATGGGCGCATCCAGTGCGACCTGTGCCCGCGTGACTGCAAGCTGCATGAGGGGCAGCGCGGCGCCTGCTTTGTGCGTGCGCGCCAGGACGAGCAGATGATCCTGACCACTTACGGGCGTTCTTCAGGATTCTGTATCGATCCGATAGAGAAGAAGCCACTGAACCAGTTCTACCCGGGCAGCAGTGTGCTGTCCTTCGGCACGGCCGGCTGCAACTTGGCCTGCAAGTTCTGCCAGAACTGGGACATGAGCAAATCGCGCGACATGGACCGGCTGATGGATCAGGCCTCGCCCGAAACCATTGCTGCGGCGGCCAGGAAACACGGCTGCAAGAGTGTTGCCTTCACCTACAACGACCCGGTCATCTTTGCCGAGTATGCGATGGATGTGGCCGATGCCTGCCATGCGCAGGGCGTGCAGACGGTGGCGGTGACCGCGGGCTATCTGCACGATCAGGCGCGGCGCGAATTTTTCAGCAAGATGGACGCAGCCAATGTCGACTTGAAAGCGTTTACCGACGAGTTCTATTTCAAGCTCACCGGTGCGCATTTGCAACCCGTGCTCGATACCCTGGTTTACCTGCGGCATGAGACCAAGGTCTGGTTTGAAATCACCACCTTGCTGATTCCGGGGTACAACGATTCAGATCTTGAGATCAGCGCCATGTGTCGCTGGATCGTGAATGAAATCGGGGGCGATGTGCCACTGCACTTTTCTGCCTTTCATCCGGACTACAAGATGCCCGATGTCAATGCGACACCGCTAACGACACTCGTCAGGGCCCGCAACATAGCCCTACTGGCCGGACTGCACTTTGTGTACACGGGCAATGTGCACCATGAGGCCGGTGATACCACCTGTTGCGCGAATTGCCACTCGCCGCTGATCGTTCGCGACTGGTACCAGATCAAGCATTACGGCCTCAACCCTGAAGGGCGATGCGCCCATTGCGGCACAGCACTGGCTGGTCGTTTTGACGCGCACTGCGGGAATTTCGGGCGCCAGCGCATTCCGGTCAAGCTTCATCAACTTCACAACAACGGAGACTAAAGTGGACATTGAACAGTTCATGCAGGGTTACAAGAGCGCCTGGGAGGGCAAGGATGCCGATGCATTCTGTGCGCTCTTTGCCGAGGACGGCGTCTATCACAACACGCCTTTTGCCGTGCAGCGCGGTCATGAGCAACTGGCAGCCTACTGGCAGCGCATCAAGCTGCAGGAAGACATTGAACTCTCATACGAAGTCTTGTCATCAGGCCCTGAGGGCGGCGTGGCGCACTGGCACGTTACTTACCAGGTTGCGTCGGAAGAGCTCTTTCAAATCTGGGCTGCTTCTACCGGCACCAACCTGATTGCGCGCAAGCCAGGCGATGCCTTGCCGCGCATGGTGCTCGACGGCGTGCTGCAAGCGTCTTTCAAAGCCGGCCTGTGCGCCGACTGCCGCCTGTGGTGGCACAGCATGCCCGTGGGATGAAGCCAAGCCCCTCCGGGCCACGCAAGGGCGGAACAAACCAACGCGTCCATCAAAGAGTTGCCCCTTCGATGTCAAGTGTGAGAACCTCCGAGACCCTCGTCCCGCACCACTATCTCGCTGCTGAACAGCGCGATGGCTGTTTCGGCAACTTTTTTGGTATCGTAGTACGCGTAGGCACCAACCCCGATGGCCCCTACTACCGGCGCATACCTGGCAACAGCCTTGCCAACAGTTCGTTCCCCAAGATGGATACCAATCTTTGACACCAGTGCTCGCATCATTTGCAATGTGACCGGGAGCACCAGGTACCGCGCACCCTCCCGCACGATGACATCGCGCAGGAGTTGTGCGGCAGAATGTTTGAAGAGGCAGTACACCATGTGCTGCCTGGTCAAGGTTGCGGTTTTGCCGTAGGTGCCTGCGATATCAGCGACGAGTTGCGCCTGAACCTTCCAGACGCCCATGAGATCGGGCAGTATGGTCAGCATGCCAAGAGGCCCTGGGGCCATTGCCGCCCCACCTGAAATACCGGCACTTACTCTGGCTGCATTTCGTGCCAGGTGTTTCGCGCGTGCATCCGGCGTTGCGCTGCTGACTTCAGCGGAGGAGGGCACCGCTGATATCAGATTCATGATTGCATCTGAAGCACGGTCGGCAAGACCGTTGCGCTTCGTGAATTTGGCAAGAGCAGAACCGCCAGTCCTGGTTATGGCTCTGTTGGCTGTCATCTAAACCCCTTGTGAATGTAGAAGCGTTGCGCCAAGACGCCAGCATGAAAGAAGCGTTGTCGCCATTGTGCAACCTGCGCGCCCGCAACCATTTTGGCGATGGCAAGTTCAGTGGTTCCGGCACTGGCAATGACCTCGCGTTTGCCGAAGCTATGGAGCGGGTGAAGGGAATCGAACCCTCGTAT
>CAIYGK010000162.1 GCA_903925725.1 uncultured beta proteobacterium
ACAATCTCGAATCTTGCTACCTGCGGCCCCTCACCTGGATTGGCGACAAGAAGCTGGGCGTTTCACCCAAGGGCAACACGATTCATTTGATGGTGGCCGCTTGGCCCTGGGGCGCCTACCTCGGCGAAGAAGGCCTGAAACGTGGCATCCGCGTCAAGATATCGAGCTACACACGGCATCACGTCAATATCACCATGACACAGGCCAAGGCGGTCAGCAACTACACCAATTCGATTCTGGCCAACATGGAAGTCACGGACGAGGGATATGACGAAGCCATGCTGCTCGACGCCAACGGTTTTGTTTCGGAAGGCGCCGGCGAGAATCTGTTTATCGTCAAGGGCGGCGTGGTGTACACGCCGGACCTTTCAGCTGGAGCCCTGAACGGCATCACTCGCAATACGGTGTTCCACATTTGCAAGGATCTGGGGCTGGAACTCGTCCAGAAGCGCATCACGCGTGATGAGGTCTACATCAGCGACGAGGCCTTCTTTACTGGAACGGCGGCTGAAGTGACACCGATCCGGGAGCTTGACCGCATTGAGCTCGGGAGTGGTTCACGCGGCCCCATCACCGAGAAAATCCAGAGCGCGTTCTTTGACATCGTCAATGGCCGCAATCCAAAGTATTCACACTGGCTGACAAAGGTATCGTCATGAGCAAGTCTGTAATTCAACTGCTGGCCAAAGACCTGAACCACCAAGGTGGCGTGTTCTGCCCGAGCCCGCTGGCCGACATGAAGCTCTGGAACAGCCACCCCAAGGTCTATCTGGACGTGGCGCACAGCGGCCAGGCCAAGTGCCCGTATTGCGGCAGCGTATACCAGCTCAAGGAAGGCGAGCACTTCGACGCTCATCACTGAGTGGCGATGAAGCCAGGCGCTGACAGCCTGATCATCGCGCCTCAGTGGATAGGCGACGCGGTGATGACCGAGCCGCTGCTGCGTCGACTGGCTGCCCGCGGCGAGCGTCTGACGGTTGCTGCCTTGCCCTGGGTGGCGCCGGTCTACCGATTGATGTCGCAGGTCACTGAGGTCATCGAACTGCCCTTTGCCCATGGCGGTATTCAATGGAAGGCCAGGCTCAGTCTGGCGCACCAGATCAAGGGCCGCTTTGATAGCGCCTATGTCTGCCCAAACTCCTTCAAAAGCGCCCTCCTGCCTTTTCTGGCGGGCATTCAGCAACGCCTGGGGTACCTGGGCGAAGCGCGCTTCGGACTGCTGACGCATCGTCTGAAGAATCCACCCAAGAACCAGCGACCACCGATGGTGGCGTTCTATTCGGCGCTCAGTGGCGAACGCGACCTCGCAATGGACCGGCCGCAGTTACGATCCGACAGGGCGGCAGTCGAGCAAACGCTGCAGCAACTCGGCTTGCCATACGCCGGCTACTTTGTGTTTGCACCGGGTGCCGAATTCGGCCCGGCCAAGCGCTGGCCGACGAGCCATTTTGCTGAACTGGCGCGCGGTCTTGGCCAGCCCGTCGTGTTGTTGGGCTCATCCAAGGAACATGCACTGTGCGAAGAAATCGCAGTCCCGGCCAACGCACTACAAGTTGGCAAGTGCCTGAACCTGGCGGGAAGAACAAACCTCATCCAGGCTTTTCATCTGATAGCTGCCGCGCAGTGCACGATCAGCAATGATTCTGGCCTGATGCATGTCGCCGCTGCGCTGGGCGTGAGCCAGGTGGCGATTTTTGGCTCCAGCAGTCCATTGCACACACCGCCGCTCAATGCCAGGGCCAGCGTGCTCTGGCTGAAGAATGAGCGCAGCTACCAGCCTGCGCTGGACTGTGCACCCTGCTTTGAGCGCAGTTGCCCATTCGGTCACACACGCTGCCTGCATGACATTTCAGCCAGCCAGGTGTTGCAACGCATAGAGCACCAGAATCGCGTCTGAGGGCCGTCGGAGCGGCCCTCTATGGGTTGGCGTCAATCCGAGACAAAAAAAAGCCACCCGAAGGTGGCTTTGAAAAAGTCCTCCGAGGAGGACTCGTTGGAATTTTTTGCCTGAATCACTGTGACAGCAGTTGTGCCAACTTTAGCCAGCATCGGGCAACGGCGCTATCCCCCATTTGGGGGATATGGCGGTCATTGACGCGGCTTTATGAGCTTTTTGACAGGAATTGGCTGGCGTCACCCACGCCAAGTGGCAATGAAACAACAAAACAGGCACCACCATCAGGACGGTTCTCACATTGCACAGCGCCGCCATGACGAATTGCAATCGATTTGACCAAGGCTAGTCCCAAGCCAACGCCACCATCGCGCTCGGTGGCACCAGGCAAGCGGTAAAAAGGCTCAAAGATGCGCTCACGCAGTTCCTGCGGCACACCGGGGCCGCGGTCGCAGACCTGAATCACCGCATGCGTAGCCGTTCTGCTCAGTGTCACGGTGATTTCACCCGCTGCGTGGCGACGCGCATTCTCCAGCAGATTACGCATGACTCTGCGTAACAGCTTGGCAACCCCTTGGACCGACAAGGCGGAATCTGCCTGATCCGTTACCGGCAAAACCTCCAGTTCAGCGCCGACGCGAGCGCACTCTTCCGCCGCCATGCCGATCAGATCGACCGACTCGATCGTGCCAAGATCAGCTTCGCGCGCGTCGAGTCGGCTGGCCAGCAGAATTTCTTCAATCAGCAAGTCAAGTTCACCAATATTGCGCGCGATTTCGTTCTTGAACGCTGGTGAAGAGCCAGAGCCCATCAGTTCGAGTCCCATGCGGATACGCGTCAGTGGCGAGCGCAATTCATGCGAGGCGTTGGCGAGCAGTGACTTTTGTGACGCCAGCAGGGACTCATGGGATTTGACAAGATTCTCGACACGCTCGGCCGCATGATTGAACCGTGCCGCCAGAAATGCCACCTCATCCTGCCCGTCCTCGGCGACCCGGGTTGAGAGGTTTCCCTCACCCCATTTTTCAACTCCGTTTTGCAGCAGTTCGAGGCGACGTGTGAGCTTGCGAATGATCGGATAGGTGGCCAGAGCGACGGCCAGCGCCACCAGTGTCAGTGTCCAGAAGAAACCGTAAGGCGCCAGATTCCACGGAGAACGTGGGGGACGCGGCAGCTGCATGTGGACGATCTGACCATCGAGCATCAGCACCACAAATTCGGGACCCGAGCCAATTTGACTTTGCAGCCCAAAGGAAGGCGCTTGCGCTTCCGGTTCCCCCTCAGGATGGGCACCAATGCCGGCGCCCGGAGGCCGGCGCCGGCGCGAGTGGCCGTTACCGATAATCTGCCCGGCTTCGTTGCGAATGACAACGTCACGCAATGGCGGCTCGACCGTAAGGCGCCAAGCCCAGCCAACCAGAAAGGTCAGCACAGCCACGGCCAGCACCACCGCCAGCCAGATCCGCGTGTACAAACGCTTGAGGAACACGCTGCGCTCAGTCCTGCTGGCGGGCGAAAACATAACCCACGCCGCGCACAGTCAGAATCCGCTTGGGATCTTTGGCGTCGAGCTCAATGGCGGCACGAATGCGACCCATGTGCACATCAATCGAGCGATCAAAGGCGTCAAGCTCACGGCCACGCACCGCCTCCATGATCTGATCGCGCGTCAGAACGCGCCCGGCACGCTCGGCCAGCGCCACCAGGAGGTCGAACTGATAGGAGGTCAGATCGCAGACCTGGCCTGTCACGGTGACGGTGCGGGCGTCCCGGTCAATCTCCAATGTGCCAAAGCGCAGGTGTTTGCTGATTTGAGGCAGACCTTCGCCTCGTCGGCGCAGGACGGCGCGGATACGCGCCAGCAATTCGCGTGGCTCGAATGGTTTGGGAAGGTAGTCGTCTGCACCAATTTCAAGCCCGATGATCCGATCCATCGGATCGCCTTTGGCTGTGAGCATCAACACCGGTATTTGCGCCAGGACGCCGGGCATGGAACGGATACGGCGACAAACCTCCAGTCCGTCCATGTCGGGCAGCATCAAGTCAAGTACCACCAGGTCGGGAGGACTGGCTTGCAGGGCGAGCAGGCCGCTGTGGCCGTCGCCAGTGTGTTGCACCGTAAAGCCGGACTGGCCCAGGTACTCCGCCACCATCTGGGCCAGGCGCGCATCATCCTCAATCATTAGCAAGTTTTGACTCATGGCTGCAGTCTAGGGCAGCGCGCGCCCGAGCGGTTGAAGTAACAGTAAAGTTAAGTAAATGAAATCCGGCGCAGGCTAGCGGTTCTTGATTCTTGAAGCCAGCGCCACCAGCAGCAGTACCGGGACTCCCAGCAATGCGGTGGCAACAAAGAAATTTTGATAACCGAAAGCGTCCACGTAGCGCCCCGAATAGCCGGCGAGAAATTTTGGTGCCAGCAACATCATCGAACTGAATATTGCGTACTGTGTGGCCGAGTAATTGATGTTTGTCAGACTGGACATATACGCAATGAAGGCGGCTGACGCAATGCCACTGGAAAGATTGTCCGCTGAGATCACGAAAATCAGCGCAGCCACGTCATGGCCACGTGTCCCCAGCCAGGCAAACAGCAGGTTGCTGGCAGCGCTCATGATGGCGCCCAGCATCAGCACCCGCATGACGCCCCAGCGCAAGGCCATGGCGCCACCGACAAAAGCGCCAGTCAGTGTCATGAGGACACCGTAAATCTTGGTCACCGCGGCCACCTCGTCCTTGCTGTAGCCCATGTCGACGTAGAACGGATTGGCCATGATGCCCATAACCACATCGCTGATGCGGTAAATCGAGATCAGAGCCAGAATCAGCACCGCCTGCCTGCCATAGCGTCGCAGAAAATCGGCAAACGGTTCAATCAGGGCGCTGTGCAGCCAGGCCCGCGCATTTTCCGCCTTGATGCCGGCACGGTGCGCCGGTTCAGGGGAAAGGAGCACCGTCAGCATGCCCAGCAGCATCGAGGCTGCCATCACCAGATAGGCTCGCTGCCAGGCCACATGCTGGTAATTTGCAACACCAGCCACTTCAGCGCGCGCTGCCAGCCAAAGCACGCCGGCACCAGCCCAGATCATGGCCAGGCGATAACCGGTCTGATAGGCAGCCGCCAGTGCCGCCTGACGCTCGCTGCCGGCTGACTCGATGCGAAAAGCATCCAGTGCAATGTCCTGTGTTGCCGAGCCAAAAGCCACTGCCAGCGCGCCCCAGACGACCGGCTGCAGGGCAACTCGAGGATCGTTGAAGGACATCGCGATGAGGCCACCCATGATGCCCAGCTGCGCCAGCAGCAACCAGCTGCGTCGCCTTCCCAGCCAGGTCGTCAGCAGGGGAATGGGTAGCCGGTCCACCAGCGGCGCCCAGACCCACTTGAAGGCATAGGCCAAGCCAACCCAACTCAGGTAGCCAATGGTGGTACGGTCTACACCTGCCTCGCGCAGCCAGAAACTCAGGGTGCCGAGCACCAGCAGCAAGGGCAGGCCTGCAGAAAATCCCAGCGACAACATTCGCAAGGTGGCCGGCTCCAGATAGACCTTGAAACTGGCGAGCCAGCCGGGCTTGATTTCGCTGACCTTGGGTGCACTTGCTGTCATGCGTGAATAATACGCGCAGCCTCCAACCCGACTTGATGTCCAGCATGACCCTTGATTTACCGCACCCGAACCGCGTGCGCCGCCCGCGCAAACCCGCGCTGCTGCCAATCCTGGCCTTGGTCCTGTCAAGCCTGGGTCTGCCGCGAGCCGTGGCACGCGAAGGTGTTGAAGTTGGCAACAATTCGGCGTTCAGCCGGCTGGTCCCGGCCGACAGCGTGGAGCGCTCTGCCGTTCAGCAATACAGCCAAATGCTGCAGCAAGCGGCCAGCAAGAACGCGCTGGCGGGCAAGGACCAGCCCCAGTTGAAGCGTCTGCGCGCAATTGCCCAGCGACTCATTCCGTTTGCCGCAGCCTGGAATCCACGAGCCAAAGACTGGCGCTGGGAGGTCAATCTGATCGGTAGCCAGCAAATCAACGCGTTTTGCATGCCCGGCGGCAAAATTGCCTTTTACAGTGGCATTCTGCAGCAACTCAAGCTCACGGATGACGAAGTGGCGATGGTCATGGGGCACGAAATTTCCCATGCCTTGCGTGAGCACGCCCGAGAGCGGATGGCAAAAAGTGCCGTGACGCAGGGCGCCGCGCGTATCGGTGGCGCGGTGGCAGCCGGCGTGTTTGGGGTTGATCCGCGTCTTACAGATGGTCTGGCCCGCGGCGGCGCCAACCTGCTGACACTGGAATTCAGCCGTGAAGACGAGTCGGAAGCCGACCTGGTCGGTATGGAGTTGGCCGCGCGAGCTGGATACGATCCCCGCGCTGGCGTCAGCCTGTGGCAGAAGATGGGCGCTGCCAGCAAGGGTGCACCGCCGCAATGGCTCTCAACTCACCCCTCTGGCAAGTCACGCATCGCCGTGATTCAACAGAATTTACCGAAAGTGATGCCGTTCTATGAGCGCGCCTCCAAGGAGCACGCTGCAGGAACGGGCGGCTGGTAGACTTCTGCGAATGAAATCGTTTCTGTCACTGCTGCTTTTCTGCCTCATCAGCACCTCATCGCTGGCACTGGCGAAGACGCCGGGTGAAGTGGAGATTGGCGGAACACTTCGCGACATCCAGATGCAGGGCTTGTCCGGACCATCGCGCAAACTTGCAGAATTTCGTGGCAAGCCGCTGATCATCAACGTCTGGGCCAGCTGGTGTGGTCCGTGCCGCCAGGAAATGGCTTCTTTGGAGCGACTCTCGCGCAGCAAGCTTGGAAAGCAGCTGACGATGATAGGCATTTCAACCGATGACTATCCCGAAGAAGCCAAGGGTTTCCTGAGGAAGTCAAAGACCACCTTCAGCCACTTCATCGACAGTCGGCTGCAGTTGGAAAACATGCTGGGAGCCGATCGCCTGCCATTAACCCTGCTGGTGGATTCGCAGGGCAAGGTGCTCGACAAGTACTACGGCGCCCAGGAATGGGACAGTCCGGAGGCGCTGCGGGCCATCGCGAAGACGCTGCGTCTGCAGCTTTGAGCCATGCAGCCGGGCCATCTGCCCTGTCCCTGTGGCAGCCCTCAAGCCTATGCCGAGTGTTGCGGTCGCTGGCATCTGGGACTCAAACTCGCAGAGCATGCGCCAACACCCGAGGCATTGATGCGTTCGCGCTACAGCGCCTATGTTCAAAGGCTGCTCGACTATCTGCTGGCAACCTGGCATCCCGCCACAGCACCGGGTGAACTGGAACTGGCACCGCTGAAATGGCTGGGACTGGAAGTGCGCCACTGCGAACAGTCGGGTGACGCCGGTGTGGTGGAGTTTGTGGCCCGTTACCGCGAGCATGGTCGCGCCCAACGCCTGCATGAGATCAGCCGCTTCGTGCGCGAAGACGGCCGCTGGTATTACATCGACGGGCAGAGCCCCGAGTCCACATAACGTTTGTTGCTAGCGCGACAACGCGCCGCGCCGCCCCAAGCAAGCGACGTCCCCCTCGGGGGACAGGGAGCCACACGAAGTGGGCGACGGTGGGGGCTTACCGTCCGTAGCGCGCCGTGAATGTTGCCTTGCCTAGGCTGGTGGCATTGATCATGAAACCGGCCAGCGCGGCGGTGGCGTCAGCAGGAATGTCGAGAACTTCCTTCAAAGCATGCACCGTGAAAATGTAGCGGTGTGGCGCGTCACCCGGTGGCGGTGCAACGCCACCCCAGGCTGCCACGCCGTAATCAATGCGCACATGACGTGCGCCTTGGGGCAGATTGGCGCCGCCCTCAGCACCTGCGTTGGGAGCCAGTTCGGTGACATCGGCCGGAATGTTGATCACCACCCAATGCCACCAGCCAGAACCGGAAGGCGCGTCTGGGTCATAGACGGTCACCGCAAAGGCCTTGGTGCCGGCGGGCGCGCCGCTCCACTTGAGCGCTGGCGACTGGTTGTCTCCGGAACAGCCAAAACCCTTGTATTCAAAGCGTTGCGGAATCAGGGCATCGGCCTTGATCTCCGAACTAACCAGCGTGAATCCAGCGGTAGAAATGGGTGGGTTCATGACTCTCTCCTCTATGAAGAATCGTGATGTTATGCCAAATGCTTGCCGACGATTCCCGCCAATTCAAACATCGTGATCTGCGGCTTGCCGAAGACCGGCAGAAGTTTGGCGTCGGCGTTGATGGCGCGCTTGTTGGCAGCGTCCTGCAAGCCATTGGCCTTGATGTAGTCCCACAGCTTCTTGATCACCTGCGGCCGTGCCACGGCATCCACGCCAATCACGGCGGCCAGTGCAGCACTGGGCTGCAAACCGGTGCCGGCAGTGGTTTTGCGCGGCACCTTGGCCTTGACGGTCTTGACCGCTGCTTTCTTGGCAGCCACCTTGACCGCAGGCTTCTTGAGCACCGCCTTTTTTGCCAACACCTTGGGCGCAGCGCCAGTCTTGGCAGCAGCGCTGGTAAAGGCTTTGGCAGCGCTCTTGCGCGGCGGGAACTTGCTCGGTGCAAACTCGAAGTTGACCTTGCCTGCTTCTGCATCCCAAGCCAGCATGGCCTTGAAGCCGCGGCGCGTGCGCATGGACACGAACTTGTCGAGCAGGTCGGTCTTGCCAGTCGAAAGTAACTTGCTCATCTGCTCGCGCACCACCGGCTGCTGCAGAATGACCTGCCCGCTCTTGAAATCACAACTGGGCGTGGCTTGGGCGTGTGTGGGCACTGACTTTTCACAAACATAGCTTTTGCCATGTTCGTAAACGGCAGCGCCACATTTGGGGCAGGCACCCAGCGTCTGCTGAGCCGAGAAATCGATATGCTCACCACTTTCCTCGCCTTTTTTGTCGTCGCCGAAATCAAATTCAAGCTTGAAGTTCTTGCTCTCGTCGTCAAACTTGATGACCATTTCGGCCGTGAAGGGCCAACCCGCTTTGGAGCGGAAACCATCGAGCGGGCCAATTCTGCGGTCGCGCAGAAACTGTTCAACCTCGGCCACTTCAAAGGTGCGACCGGCTGGCGTTTTGCCAAACGAGAAGCCGCAGCCCTCTTCGCTTCCACTCTTGCCGGTGCAGCTGTAGCGACGGTAGTTTTCTTTCATGACACCTGAGCAATTGGGGCATGGTGCCTGCAAGGTGGCATAGTCGCCGGGCACCGTGTCGCGGTCGTATTCCTTGGCTTTTCGGACCATGCGTTCGGTCATGGCGGCAATCTCGGCCATGAAAGTCTCGCGTTTGAGTTTGCCGTGCTCCATCTGCGCCAGCTTGTACTCCCACTCCCCCGTCAACTCGGCTTTCGAGAGTTCTTCTACCCCTAGGCCTCTGAGCAGGGTCATCAGTTGAAAGGCTTTGGCCGTGGGTATCAACTCACGCCCTTCGCGCAGCATGTATTTTTCGGCAATCAGGCCTTCAATGATGCTGGATCGCGTGGCTGGCGTACCCAGACCCTTCTCATGCATGGCAGCTCGCAATTCGTCGTCTTCAATGGCCTTGCCGGCGCCTTCCATGGCGCCGAGCAGGGTGGCTTCCGAGTATCGCGCTGGCGGTCGGGTCTTCAGGGCTTTGGGGTCGACGGCCTGCGCCTCGACCAACTCGCCGGGTTTGACGGGCACCAGCATGCCGGTACTTTTGCCTTCACCGTCGTTAGCCTCATCTGCCGCTTCCTTGCCATAGATTGCCAGCCAACCTGGCTTGACAAGCACCTTGCCCTCGGTCTTGAAACTATGCCCGGCTGCAGTGCTTACGCGAGTGGTGATCTGGTACTCTGCGCTGGGGAAGAACACCGCCATGAAGCGTCGCACCACCAGGTCGTAGACCTTCTGCTCGGCTTCACTCAAGCCGTGTGGTGCCTGCAAGGTGGGAATGATGGCAAAGTGGTCGCTGACCTTGGCATTGTCAAAAACGCGCTTGCTCTTGGCGATGTAATGACTCTTGAGTGCTGTTGCCGCATGGGAGGCCAGGTGCGTCATGGGACTGCCGGCCAGCATCTCGAAGGTCTGTTTCACCACCGGCAGATAGTCCTCCGGCAAGGCGCGCGAATCGGTACGAGGGTAGGTCAGTGCCTTGTGGCGTTCGTACAGGCTTTGCGCGATCGACAGCGTGGTTTTGGCGGAGTAACCAAACTTGCCGTTGGCTTCACGCTGCAAACTGGTCAGATCGAACAGCAATGGAGATGCTTGTGTCGTCGGCTTGCTTTCTTCCGTGACACTGGCCTTCTGACCCCTCACGGCATCGGCGATGGCACGGGCTTCGCGCTCGCTCCAGAGGCGGTCCGCCTTGAGCTCTGCGTCAGGTTCGTCGCCGTTGCCTGCCGCCAGATTCGCGGCCGCCTTCTTCCAGGCGGGATCAAACCATTTGCCGTTGTACTCGCCAGCGCCGGCGCCAAAGACAGCATGGACTTCAAAGTAGTCACGGCTGACGAATTTGCGGATCTGTTCTTCGCGCTCCACCACCACGCTCAGCGTTGGCGTCTGCACGCGGCCCACCGTCGTCAGGAAGAAGCCTCCATCGCGGGAATTGAAGGCCGTCATGGCGCGCGTGCCGTTGATGCCTACCAGCCAGTCTGCCTCGCTGCGGCAGCGCGCCGCGTCTGCCAGGGGCAGCATTTGCTGATCACTGCGCAGCGCATCAAAGCCGTCGCGTATGGCCTGCGGCGTCATCGACTGCAGCCAAAGTCGCTGCACCGGCAGCTTGACCTTGCTGTATTGCTGGATCAGACGGAAGATCAGTTCGCCTTCACGTCCGGCGTCGCAAGCGTTGATCAGTGCCCCAACGTCCTTGCGCTTGGCCTGCTTGACGATGGCGCTCAGCCGCGTCTTGGTCTTGTCCATGGGTTTGACGTCGAAGTGCGGCGGTATCACCGGCAGGTGTGCAAAGCTCCACTTGCCGCGCTTGACGTCAAATTCTTCGGGCGCCTGAATTTCCAGCAAATGCCCAACCGCGCTGGTAACGACATACTTTTCGTTTTCGAAGTGCTCGTCGTGTTTCTCGAACTTGCCGGATACCGTGGTGAGCGCACGCACAATATCCTGGGCGACCGATGGTTTTTCGGCAATGACCAATGTTTTGCTAAGAACTATGTTTTTCATCTGACTACAATCCGTTTTCTCGCGGGCGCACGGGCGCACGCACCTACACGTGAGCGCGCACGCACGCGCCCATACGAGTTCACCATACCAAATTTTTCTGTTGTGTCCAAAAAAGCCAGCAACTCAGCCAATCGCCGCATCCAGATCCGTCGCTCCGGCGTGCACGGCAAGGGAGTGTTCGCGCTGCAGGACATCGCCGAAGGTGAAGTCCTGATCGAGTATGTCGGCGAGATCATCAGCTGGCCCGAAGCGCAGCAGCGTCACCCGCACGATCCGAGCGACCCAAACCACACGTTTTATTTTCATATCAATGAGGAACGAGTGATCGATGCCAAGGTTGGCGGAAATTCATCGCGCTGGATCAACCACGCCTGCGACGCCAACTGCGAAGCAGACGAAAAAAACGGGCGCATTTTCATCAAGGCCCTGCGCAACATCCATGCCGGTGAAGAGCTCAATTACGACTACGGCTTGATCCTCCACGAACGCTATACCCCCAAGCTCAAGGCCGAGTACCCCTGCTGGTGTGGCTCCAGCAACTGCCGCGG
>CAIYGK010000163.1 GCA_903925725.1 uncultured beta proteobacterium
GCTGGCGGTGCCTATCGACAAGATTTTGTCGCTCTACACTCGCTGGCAGAAGCCCGAAGACCTGAGCCCGGTGCGACTGAAAACCATCGCACACTTCTTTGAGCATTACAAAGACCTTGAGGTCAACAAGTGGGTCAAGATTCTGGGTTGGGAAGGGCCGCAGTCAGCCCACACCGAGATCCTGGACGGTATTGCGAACTACAACAAGCTGCACCCTTGAAGACTGGTCGAATGCATCTTGCGATGCAATTAACGCGCCGGATCCGGGAAAATCATGCCGTGCAGGCCAAGCTTGCGCACAAATGGCTTCCACTGGCCGTCGGGCTGTGAAAGCCGGTCGGCTACGGCCCACCAGGTGCTGGGGTTCAGGCCCAGGCCGATGTGGCTGGCGATGACCTCAAGATTTTCTGTCAAGGGGTTGCGGCGACTTGGTTGCTGAATACTGGCAGGCCAGGCGACGATGCCATCGGTGCGCGAGTAAATTGAGGTGGTCGGCACGGGCGGCGCGGCCGGCAGATCAAACTGTGCAACTTCAGCATGGATGTCGCGCCCACTCGTGAGTTCGTACAGGCGCCAGGCGTTGGTGCTGTGGTGCGAGCCGGCAAAGGGCGTGCCCATGCTGATGACGCTGCGCACGCAATCGGGTAGTTCCTTGGCCAGTTCCCGGGCATAAATTCCGCCCAGACTCCAGCCGATCAGGCTGACTTTCTTTCCCGTTACCTGGCAGGTGTCGATAACTTGCTGCTTGGCAGCCTGCAGCACGCCAGCGCGCGGGCCAAAGTTGTAGCCCTGGTTCCAGCCCGACATGTCGTGACCCAGGCTCTCCAGAAAGCCGCGCATCGGCAGGGTGGAGCCATCACTGGCCGACAGGCCGGGAAAGACGATCACGGGGTGGCCATCGCCTGCGGGCGCCTTGCGCAGGATGGGCCAGCTTGGCAGGATCGCGCCGAACTCCCAGAACGCCCGAAATTCCATGGCAATCAGCCAAGGGCTGGGCGCCGGCTGGTGATCTTCGATTTCGCTTATTGCTTTTCTCGCCATGCTTTCCAGGTTCTTTATGGCGCTCTGCCGGTTTGAGTTTGCCTGGCTGCAGTTTAACTTTTCCCTGCTGCCATTTTGAAAGGGCTGCGCCGACCCAGATCTTCAAGGTAGCGGCCAATTCCCTGATCTTCGCGCTCCAAAAAGCGCTCTACGGCAGCGGCAAATTCGGGCTGCGCCAGCCAGTGCGCACTGCTGGTCTTGACAGGCAGCAGGGCACGCGCCATTTTGTGTTCGCCCTGAGCGCCGCCTTCGAAGCGCTGGTATCCCTGCGCAATGCACCACTGCAGCGGCTGGTAATAGCAGGCCTCGAAGTGCAGACAGTCAACGCGTTGCAAGGCGCCCCAGTAGCGACCGTAGGCAACCGGTAATGCGCTGCTGGCATCTATGGCAATCAGGCTCGCGTCGATGTCCTCACCCTGCCGCCGGGCGATGAATAACAGCCAGTTTTCAGGCATGTTGCTGGCCATCATTTGAAAGAACTTCCTGCTCAGGTAGGGCGCGTTTCCATGTTCCAGGTAAGTTCGCTCGTAGCAGCGGTAGAAGAAGTCCCAGTCCTGCGGCGCGATCGCAGTGCCGGCGACGCAGCGAAAGGTAACCCCTGCATCGGCCACCTTGCGTCGCTCCTGGCGGATCTTCTTGCGCTTTTCCTGCGACAAGGAAGTCAGGAAGTCTTCGAAATCCCGATAAGGCCGGGTTTCGCCGCCGGACCGCCCCAAGGCGAAATGCGCCCCCTCGGGGGGCAGCGCAGCACGCGAAGCGGCAAGCGTGGGGGCTTGATTGTTCCAGTGAAATTGCACTCCGTGGCGCAGCATCAGGCCAGCCTGCTCGCAGGCTTGCAGGTCCTCCGCGGCGCAGAACAGTAGATGCAGGGACGACAGTCTTTCCGCGTCGCACCACTGAATCAGTGCCTTCACAAGCAATAATCGGTCAGCCGCACTGCGTGCCAGCAGGCGCGATCCTGGCACCGGTGTGAACGGCACCGCCACCAGTGCTTTGGGGTAGTAGTTCAAGCCGTGCTGTGCGTAGGCGTTGGCCCAGGCGTGGTCGAACACGTACTCGCCATAGGAGTGGGTCTTGAGGTAGCAGGCGCAAGCGGCCACCATGGCGCCATCTTGCTGCAGCGTGATGAAGCGTGGCGTCCAGCCGGTCTGTGGCGTGGCGCTGGCGCTAACGTGCAGCGCGGTCAGGTACTCGTGGCGCATGAAGGGCGTCGATTCGCTCTGCAAACTGAGCAGTTCGTTCCAGTCTGCCGCATTCACCTGGTCAGGCGAATCAAGCACCCGGATGACATAATCGTTCGACTTGCGTTTCACTGGCTTTCCATTTCATTCATCGCGGCGGTTCATGACACTCAAAATCTGCGTTGCCCAACTCAATCTGGTAGTTGGCGACTTGCCCGGAAATTCACAAAAGATCGTTGCCGCGGCGCGTGCAGCTTACGCCGACGGTGCGCGTCTGGTGTTGACGCCCGAGCTATCGATCTGTGGTTATGCCGCCGAAGACCTCTTTCTGCGTCCGGCTTTTATCGCTGCCTGCGATGATGCCGTGAAATCAGTGGCCCGTGAACTGGCCGGGTTAAAGGACCTGACGCTGGTGGTCGGGCATCCAGATGGTGGCGACAGCAGAACGCGTTCGGTGGCGATCCAGAATCGCCACAACGCGGCCAGCGTGCTTTGCGAGGGTTCTGTGCTGGCGACTTATGCCAAGCGCGAATTGCCGAACTATCAGGTTTTTGACGAGCGTCGCTATTTCGCGCCGGGAAAGGGGATTTGTGTCTTTGAAGCAGGCATGACCGGGCAGAAAGTCAAAGTCGGATTGCTGATTTGCGAGGATGCCTGGTTCGAGGCACCAGCGCGATTGAGCAAGGACGCAGGCGCTGAGCTGTTGGCGGTCATCAATGCGTCGCCGTTTCACCTGGGCAAGGGCGATGAGCGTGAACTAATGATGCGCGAGCGGGTGCAGGCCTGCGGCTTGCCGCTGATTTATGCACATCTGGTTGGCGGACAGGATGAAGTGGTGTTTGAGGGCCGCTCGTTTGCCTTGAATGCCGACGGCACGATAGCGGCTCGCGCTCCGAGCTTTGTGGAGGACAGCTTTTTTGTGCAGGCGACGCAGGGACTGGCGGGTCTGCACGTGACTGGGTTGGTGGCGCGCGAGCGTTCGACCGATGCGGACCTGTGGGATGCGCTGGTGCTGGGTGTGCGTGACTACATTGGCAAGAACGGCTTTCCGAGTGTCCTTCTGGGTCTCTCAGGCGGCATCGATTCGGCTCTGGTGCTGGCGCTGGCAGTCGACGCGCTGGGCGGGGAGCGGGTGCGCTGTGTCATGATGCCCTCGCCTTACACGGCCGACATCAGCTGGATTGACGCGCGCGAGATGGCGCTGCGGCTCGGTGTGCGTTACGACGAGATTTCGATCGTGCCCGAGTTTGAAGCCTTCAAGGCGTCGCTGGCGCTTGAGTTCAAGGGCCACCCCGAGGACGCCACTGAGGAGAACATTCAGGCACGTATCCGGGGTACGCTCCTGATGGCGCTGAGCAACAAGTTTGGCAGCATCGTGCTGACGACCGGCAACAAATCCGAAATGGCGACCGGTTATTGCACGCTCTACGGTGATATGGCGGGTGGTTTTGCCGTGATCAAGGATCTGGCGAAGACAACGGTGTTCAGGCTGGCGCGCTGGCGCAATGCGAACGACCCCTACGGGACCGGGAGAGAGCCGATTCCCGAGCGCATTATCACCAGGCCACCGAGTGCTGAGTTGCGACCGGATCAAAAAGATCAGGACAGTCTGCCACCCTATGAAGTGCTCGATGCGATTCTGGAGCGCTACATGGAAAACGACCAGAGCATCGAGGACATCATTGCAACCGGCTTCGATCAAGCTGACGTGGAGAGAGTGACACGCCTGATCAAGATCAATGAGTACAAGCGCCGCCAGGCACCGGTGGGTATTCGCGTTACGCACCGCAGTTTTGGCAAGGATTGGCGTTATCCTATAACCAACCGGTTTCGAGCGTGATAATTGGATCCGCTTCGCCGACAGACTGAAGGAACGCCGACATGAAACAGATCACCGCCATTGTCAAACCTTTCAAACTTGAAGAGGTACGGGAAGCCTTGGCCGAATGCGGGGTGACCGGGCTGACGGTCACCGAGGTCAAGGGTTTTGGCCGTCAAAAAGGTCATACCGAACTCTACCGTGGCGCC
>CAIYGK010000164.1 GCA_903925725.1 uncultured beta proteobacterium
GTGCGGAGCCGATGTTTCGATTGATGTGAACTGTGTTTTCGAAGGCCAGGTCACCCTGGCTGAAAATGTCCGCATCGGCGCCAATTGCGTGATTTCGAATGCCAACATTGGTGCCGGTGCCATGATTCATGCCTTCAGCCACATCGAAGGCGGCACTCCCGGCTCCAAAGACTTCATCGAGGTCGGCGCCGGCTCACTGGTCGGGCCGTATGCGCGGCTGCGTCCGGGCGCCAGGCTTGGCCCTGAAGTGCATATCGGCAATTTTGTGGAAGTCAAGAATTCCAGTCTGGCGCGCGGCGCCTAAGCCAATCATCTGGCCTATCTGGGTGACACGACGGTCGGTGAGCGCGTCAATTTTGGCGCCGGCAGCATCACCGCCAACTACGACGGTGCCAACAAGCACCGCACGGTGATTGAAGCCGATGTGCATATCGGGAGCAACTGTGTGCTGATCGCGCCGCTCACCGTGGGCGCCGGTGGGACTGTCGGTGGCGGCTCAACCCTGAGCAAGGACACGCCGCCGGGTGCTCTGAGCGTGGCGCGCGCCAGGCAGGTCAGCATTGCCAACTGGAAGCGGCCAGGCAAGAAGTAACTATCTTTACAGGACAGATCTTCAGCTCTGTCCCCAGCGAAAAATGTGGCTTTGCAGTACGATTTAGGGCCATGAATTCAGCGCCAAACCCATCCCTTGTCCAGCCACACTTTCCGCCCGATTCGGCCTTTGCACGCCTGATTTCCGCTCTGGCTGTCGAGCCATGGCCAACGGATGCGATGCTGGCCGAGCTACCCTTCGGACGCGATCTGAGCAAGCTGGTAGACCATGACCGCGACCCCAAGGACAATCGGGACACGCCGGGACACGTGCGGGCGGTCGTCAAGAAGGCGCTGCAAATCAACCAGCATGGCCTGAGTGCCGTGGTGCAGACCGATGACGAGGAACTCCTGTTCCTGATGGCCGAACTCGAGTGTGATTACCAGGCAATCTTTGAGTCGACCGAGATGCAGCGCCGTGGCTGGTCGGCCAGGGCAGCCCATGGCTACATTGCGGTGGCGGCGGTTTACCACGATATTGGCAAAGTCATCCAGCGCGAGCGTCACCCCACGATCGGCTACTACCACCTGCTGTGCAGCCCCGAGCAGAAGGAACTGCGCGCCATGTTCAGCACCGAACTTGACCACTGGCTGTTCTTGCACATTATCCGTTTCCATGACGTGTTCGGCGTGCTCAGCACAGGCGAAGGTTCGCTGGCCGCGCTGGTGGACCTGATTCCGATGCGCGAGATGTCGGAGGCCGAGCGCCTGGGCATCTTGCACCTGTTCCTGCGCATCAACCTTGCCGACATTGCCGGAACGGTGCCTGTGCGCGAGGCCAAAATTCGCAACATGATGGCTGACCTGAGGCGTGCCGCTGCTGCCATGCCTTCTGGCGGCAAGGGCACGAAACCGACCGAAGGACTGGCGTTTCGAGAAGCACTGCTAGAGGCCGACACCAGCGTCGGCCGCGCGGTGGCCCGCATCCAGCGCATACTGGCCGAACCAGGTCTGCCTGAATACCAGGACGAGGGATTGGACATCGTGATTGAGCGGGAGCTGATGGCGATTCAGGGCTCCAGCGTACGCCAGTTTGCCAATACCTTTTCTCACGTGTGCAAGCTCGACTACCTGCTGCGCTTTGTGCGTGCCTTGCAGAACCAGGCCAAAGAGCAGGACCGGTCTGTGCGCGTCGTGGTCAATGGCTTCGTCGCGCTGCTCTGCCGGGTAGTCAGCGAATATGGCGACCTGACCCACCGTGTGGGCGATGACCGTCGCCGCATCGGCATCGCCATGAAGGGTTGGACGCGCGAGCCAGCCACCACGAACAAGTTGTGCAGCATGTTGTTCGACGAGACCCACCTGGCCCTGCAGTGGGCCACCGAAGAAGCCACGGCCTGGTTCTACGACTGAGTCGGCAAACCGCTGACGCTTACTGTTTCCGGTATTCGGGCAGCGGCAGCCGGGCACCGAATTTGCTGCGCTTGATGCTGAAGAAAGTCTTCACATTGCGCACGTTGGCATCGACCGTAAAAAGCTGCTGCACCAGCGCCAGGTACTCCGGCATGTTGGCGCAATGCACCACCAGACAAAAGTCCGGTCCGGGCGACACACGGTAACACTGCTGCACCGCATCCTGCGCAGCCACACGCTGCTCGAAGGCTTCGAGCGCCTGGTTGTCCTGCCGGTCCAGCGTGATTTCAACAATGGCGCACAGTCCGTGGCCCACCACCGAAGCCAGTTTGTCAACGCTCAGGACAGCAATTTCGCGCTCGATCAGACCGGCGTCATGCAGTCGCTTGACGCGACGCAGACAGGTTGGTGGCGAAATGTGAAGGCGTTCTGCCAACGCCTGGTTACTCAGCGCGGCGTCAGTCTGCAACTGCGATAGCAGTCGCAAATCGGTGGCATCCAGAACGAGTGGGCTCACTTTGAAGGCAGCGCAGACAAATCCAGCCTAGTGTGCCCGCAGCTTGGCGGCGGAGCGACGGCGCTCCAGAAAGGCCTGCAGCTCACCGACCACACCCTTGCGAAATGCCAGCACGCACAGCACAAAGATGACACCGATGATCACATTGACCCAGGAGCCCACCTTGTCGGCCAGCATGTCCTGCAGCGAAATCGCAATGCCGGCGCCAAACACGGGACCGAAGAAGGTGCCGACGCCGCCGAGCAGCGTCATCAGAATCACCTCGCCCGACATTGACCAGTGCGCATCCGACAAAGTGGCAAAACCCATGACCAGCGTCTTCAGGGAGCCGGCCAGCCCTGACAGTGCAGCCGACAGGGCAAATGCCAGCAGTTTGTAGCGGTCCACCTGGTAACCCAGCGATATGGCGCGCGGCTCGTTCTCGCGAATCATCTTCAGGACCTGGCCAAAGGGGGAATGCACGATGCGCGAGATGGCCAAAAAAGTGGCCACAAAGACGGCCACCACCAGGTAATACATGGCGGTGTCAGAGCCCAGTGACAGCCAGCCGAAGAGGGCGCCGCGCGGCACACCCTGCAAGCCGTCTTCACCACCGGTGAAGCGTGCTTGCAGACAGACAAAAAACACCATCTGCGCAATCGCCATCGTGATCATTGCGAAGTAGATACCCTGGCGTCGGATCGCGACCAGACCAACGACCAGGCCGATCACCCCGGCGCCCAGCATGCCAGCCAGAATGCCCAGTTCGGGTGTCCAGGCCTGTGCCTTGATCAACCAGCCGGTGATGTAGGCAGCGGAACCAAAAAAAGCAGCGTGCCCGAAGGACAGCAAGCCGGTAAACCCGAGCAGCAGGTTGAAGGCGCTGGCGAAGATGGCAAAGCACAGCAGCTTCATCACAAACACCGGATACAGGCCGATCATGGGCGCCAGCAGCGCCAGAATCAGCAGCGCGATGTAGGTGAAGCGAATCAGTTTGGCAGCTGGAGTCATGAATCAGATTTCCTTGCCAAACAGGCCAGCCGGTCGGAACATCAGCACGATCACCATGATGACAAACACGACAATGCTGGAGGCTTCCGGGTAGAAGACCCGGGTCAGACCTTCCACCACGCCCAGGCCCAGACCGGTAATGATGGAACCCATGATGGAGCCCATACCCCCAATCACCACCACCGCAAAGACCACGATGATGAGGTTCGAGCCCATCAGGGGGTTGACCTGGATGATGGGTGCTGCCAGTACGCCGGCGAGCCCCGCCAGTGCGGCGCCGGCGCCGTAAGTCAACATCACCATCAGCGGCACATTGATGCCAAAAGCCTGCACCAATGGCGCATTCTCCGTACCTGCGCGCAGGTAGGCACCCAGCCGCGTGCGTTCGATCAGGTACCAGGTACCCAGACAGACCACGAGCGACACCAGCACGACCCAGGCGCGGTAGTTGGGCAGCACCATGAAGCCCAGGTTCGTGGCGCCCGATAGCAGGGCCGGCACATCGTAGTTCTGACCCGAGGCACCGTAGAGCTCGCGAAAGATTCCCTCAAAGATCAGCGCCAGGCCAAA
>CAIYGK010000165.1 GCA_903925725.1 uncultured beta proteobacterium
GATGGGTTGGGGTGTCGGACTGATCGGTCTTGTCGCGATCAAGGTACTGGCACCCGGCTACTACGCCAGCCAGGACACCAAAACGCCGGTGCGCGTGGCCATGGCGGTGTTGCTGATCACGCAATTGCTCAATATCGCGCTGGTGCCGGTGTTCCGCCACGCTGCGTTGACGCTCTCCATCGGGCTTGGCGCGATGATCAATGCGTTGTGGTTGCTGCTGGGATTGCTGAAAAAGGGCAGCTATCAGCCTGAGCCGGGCTGGCGCGGTTTCGCCTGGCGTGTCACTGCGGCCAGCCTCGTGCTGCTGGGTTTCCTGCTGTGGGCCAATAGCGCCTTTGAGTGGGTTCGGTTGCGCAGCGACAGCCTTACGCGAATTGGCTTGCTGACGATGGTCTTGATGGCTTCGGCTGTGCTGTATTTTGCGGCGCTGTGGGCCACCGGGTTGAAGCTGCGCCAGTTTCTGCGGCGCTGAGCGCATTCAGCGCACCAGCACAGCCGCCTGGTCGCCGCGCTTGGCGATCACGCCAATCTGGTAGACCTGCTCGCCAGCTGCCTGCAGGGTGGCGCTGCAAGCGGCGCTGTGAGCGGCATCTATAACTACGACCATGCCAATGCCGTTGTTGAAAGTGCGGTTCATCTCGAAGTCGTCAATGCCGGCAGTGGCTTGCAGCCAGGCAAACAGCTCGGTCTGCGGCCAACTGCCTTTGACCAGATGAGCCGCGGTGCCTTCGGGCAGCACGCGCGGAATGTTCTCCAGCAGGCCGCCGCCCGTGATATGCGCCAGCGCCTTGATCGGGTGCAGTGCCAGCGCCGCCAGCACGTTTTTCACGTAGAGCCGGGTCGGCTCCATGATGGCCTGTTTGAAAGGCTTGCCGTCCAGGGTGGCTGGCAGCTTGCCAGCCGAGCGCTCCAGGCACTTGCGCACCAGGCTGAAGCCATTGGAGTGCACGCCGCTGGAGGCCAGGCCGAGCACCACATCACCGGGTTTGACGTCGGCGCCATTGAGGATTTTTGACTTTTCCACTGCGCCGACGCAAAAGCCCGCCAGGTCGTACTCGCCCGCCGGGTACATACCGGGCATCTCCGCAGTTTCGCCGCCGATCAGGGCGCAGCCCGAGAGCTCGCATCCGCGTGCAATGCCACCCACCACGGCGGCTGCGGTATCAACGTCGAGTTTGCCGCAGGCAAAGTAGTCAAGAAAGAACAGGGGCTCCGCGCCTTGCACCAGAACATCGTTGACGCTCATCGCCACCAGGTCAATACCAACGGTGTCGTGCATCTGCCATTCAAACGCCAGCTTGAGCTTGGTGCCAACGCCGTCTGTGCCACTGACAAGTACCGGCTCGCGGTAGCGCTTGGGCACCTCAAACAGCGCGCCAAAGCCGCCAATGCCGGCCAGCACGCCCTCCCGCATGGTTCTCTTGGCCAGAGGCTTGATGCGTTCAACCAGCGCGTCACCGGCGTCAATATCGACCCCCGCGTCTTTGTAGGAAAGGGCAGTGGGGGGCAGAGCGCTTGTCATGGAAAGTCTGTGGTCGGTTGAGGTGGGTTGGGGAGAGCGCCCCGTCCCTATAGAATTGCGTTCATTTTACGAGGCTTCGCAGAGGCCATCTGAATGCAATTTTCTTCCACCCAAAAGAGAACCTTGACCTGGGCCGTCATCGCGCTCGGCATTGGTCTGCTGCTGTGGTTGCTGGCACCGGTTCTGACACCGTTTGTTGTGGCTGCGGTGCTGGCCTACGCCCTGACACCGCTGGTGGACCGACTCGCCACCAGCGGACGGGGTCGTTTGCCGCGTGTCCTGGCGGTACTGCTGGTCGAACTTGTGTTTATCGTTGTGATGCTCGGGATCGCGCTGCTGATGGTGCCGATTCTGGCGAAGGAACTGCCCCAGCTGCGCGACCAGGTGCCGGTGCTGCTCGATGGTGCCAACGCCTGGCTGAAACCGTTTCTCGCTCAATTTGGCATCAAGATATCGGTCGATGTAGCAAGCATCAAGACATTCGTGCTGAGGTACCTCAGTACCAACGCGGACGACACGGTAACGTCAGTTCTGAGTTCGCTGCGACTCGGCGGCAGTGTTGCCTTTGCCGTCTTCAGCAACGCGGTGCTTGTGCCGGTCGCCCTGTTTTACCTGTTGGTGGACTGGCACCGTCTGGTACAGCTTGTGCTTGAATGGGTGCCGCCGCGAGCACGAGAGGCCTACGGCAGCTTCACCAACGAGGCCGACACGGTACTGGGTCAGTATCTGCGCGGTCAGTTGCTGGTCATGGCAGCGCTGGCTGTGTACTACAGCGTCGGCCTCACCCTGTTTGGTCTTGATCTGGCCTTGCCCATCGGGCTATTTACCGGTCTGGCCGTGTTTGTTCCCTATGTGGGTTTTGGCTTGGGTCTGATTCTTGCGACGCTGGCAGGCTTGCTGGAATTTGCGTCCACCGCAGGAGTTGCCAGGGCATTCATCATGGTTGGCGTGGTCTACGGATTCGGGCAGTTGATCGAGGGCTTCTTCCTCACGCCACGACTGGTTGGCAAGCGTATTGGACTGCACCCGCTGGCGGTCATCTTTGCCCTGCTGGCGTTTGGGCAGGTTCTCGGCTTTGTTGGCGTCCTCATTGCGTTGCCCACCAGCGCCGTGCTGTTGGTGGGGCTGCGTCGTGCACAAGCACATTACCAGCACAGCAAGCTCTATCTGGGCTAGGGATGAAGCAGATCGTTCTCGATATTGGGCTGCCTGGCGAGCCCACTCTGGCGGGCTACTTTCCCGGACCCAATGCGGCGGCGCTGCGGCACCTTGAAATCTGGCTTGACATGGCGAAAGCGGGCAGCGTGGCGCAATCGCCCGTACCATGCTATTTGTGGGGCGCCGACGGTATCGGAAAGACGCACCTTCTCAAGGCCGTGCAGGCTTCACTGCGGGAGTTTGGCTACCGAACGGGCTGGCTGGACGCGGACACGACGAATCCACCTGACTATGACGAGGACTGGACAGCCGTGTTGTTTGATGATGTGCACCTGTACAGCGCGACCCTGCAGCAAATTGCCTTTAACTGGTTCGTCAATGCGCAGAC
>CAIYGK010000166.1 GCA_903925725.1 uncultured beta proteobacterium
CTGGACCGGGCCTTTACACCGCCAGCATCGGCAACCTTATGGCCAAAGAGTCCGCCGTCATTCGATACCGCTATGCCCTCATGCTGTCTTGGCAAGGCCCCAAACTCCGATTTCTCCTGCCAACGACAATTGCCCCTCGTTTTGGCGACGCACAGGCGGCAGGCATGCAGCCCCATCAGATTCCCAAATCGTCCATTGACGCAGAATATCCGTTGAGCCTCACGGTTGTGGTTGAAGGTGCATTGGCGTCGGCAGCCATTGCAAGCCCCACCCATCCAATTTCATTTGAAAAACTGCCCAATGGGATCGCCGCAAAACTCGCGGGACAGGCAGTTCTGGATCGCGATTTCGTTCTGACGCTTGAATCAGATATGGCTCAATCATCCTGCGTTCATACGCCCGATGGCGATGAACATATCGCAGTCACATCCATTCGGATTCCGCCAGTTGATGCAAATACTGATAAGCCGCTTACCGTCAAGCTACTGATTGATTGCTCGGGATCGATGGCTGGCACAAGCATCACCCAGGCACGTAAAGCGGCTCTGGAAATCCTTAATGCGCTGAGCCCGACAGATAGCTTTAACGTCACACTCTTTGGCACCGACTGCAAGCACATCTTTCCGCGCATGGTCCCGGCACGTGGCGAGTTCATTACCCAGGCATGGAATCAACTTGAGCACCTTGATGCGGACATGGGTGGAACGGAGATGGGGAAGGCCTTGGCCGCCACGTTCGCCATTGGAGGATCAGAGGGCCCGCCTTGTGTATTGCTTATCACGGACGGCGAGATTCAGGAACACGCAAAACTCGTTCGACTTGCTGCTAAGTCAGCACATCGCATCTTTACTGTTGGCGTTGGGAGCGCCGTGGTCGATGTGTTTCTTGAATCACTGGCTCGGACGACTGGTGGCGCGTGCGAATTGGTCAGTCCGCAGGAGGGGATGGCAGAAAAGATTCTTTCGCAATTTCATCGGTTGCGCCAACCAAAGCTTGATCAGGTTCAAATTGACTGGCCCACCGCGCCGGTGTGGATCACGCCACTGCCAAAGACTATTTTTGCTGGTGATACTGTTCACGCATTTGCAGGGTTCCAGCAAGCCGTCAATGGCGCAGTAACCCTGCGCACTGCGGTTGCTGGCCTACCCATAACTGTGACAACAGCAGCAACGGCAAGCGCGGAAAAGGAGCTGCCGCGCATCGCCGCCGCGCAAAGGATCAAAAGCGCCACACAAGAACAGGCACTTGCACTGTCATTAAAGTATCAACTGCTGTCCGAATGGACCAGTTACCTGGTCATCGCTGAGCGAGACGTGAAAGCGGAAGACTTGCCAGAGCTTCACCAAGTCCCGCAAATGCTGGCTTCCGGCTGGGGTGGGACTGGTACCGTTGCGTACAGTCGAAAATCCGTTTCAGCGAGTTACTCCCTTCCGGTTACGCTAGCCAGTAGATTAAGGGGCCCCGCGTCAAAGGTTTACGCCAGCATCGCTGAATCGTATGGTTTCGGTGACCTGGATGATGACATCCCGTTTGGTAGCGACCCTGAACCGAAGGGCTCTGCCGCATACCCGTCCCCCGCCGCACCTCAGGGAGCGTCATCGTCAGCCTACTCTGCAAGTCGAAGTCGTGTCTGGGCCACAAGCCCAAAGCAATTCATCGAGCGACTCGAAGCAGCGGTGTGTGCAGGCGGACTTCAACAGAGCCCTCCAATGACTCTCGCAGAACTTGATGCACTCGGGTTGGAAAAGGTGCTGTCAGATGAAATTCGGAAGCTGATCAACTACGGATACCATGAATCGGGACTCGTCATAGCGTTTCTTCATGCCTTGCTTGGATCTAAGATCGGTAATCTATTCGACCGAGCTTTGAGGAGAATCATTCTGAAACGTTGGAAAGACATGGCACCTGCTGAACTTTTCAATCAGGAGATGGCAAAAGTGGCGAAGAACATCAAGCACGATGCATGGAGACTAAATGACGATGACAGCGTGTCATTCTAGAAGTCGGAGAGACAAGCCATTTTCGATCTGTTGAAGTGCAGGGTTACGATCGATAAGACTAAGATTGGCAAAAATCGACGTCAAAAATTTATCGAATTAAGTCGGCAATCTAGAAGAATGCATTAAGGTAGGTGGCTCGGATGAAATTTCATGTCTGCCACATAAACTGGAAGGAGAAATAATGGGATTTTTATCAAATCTATTTTCTAGTAAGCCCGATCTTAATGACGAAATAAAAGAACTTGCATTGGCATTATGGGAGGCTGTACCGGCATTGGTAAGCATCATACGAAATGATGTCTATAAAACCAATCAGGAATTAAGTGTCGGAACTGACCCAGAAATCCATTCTGCGTTTATTCATTTTGTGAGCCGCGTGGCACTGCACACAGGCGGGGCCACATTTCAAGATGCTATCTATGGAAATCTCAGAGACAAAATTACTGAGACATATTCCATTGCTTTTTCGAAGTATCTAAAGTTAAGCCAAGGAAAAAATGTATCAGCCCGTGCGCTGAAACAGGAATTTGATGACGTTGTGCGAGACCGCGAAATTGAATATGCAAAGTACTCGGGAGGCTATGGGGATGAAAATACCAAAAAAGAGTCACTAATTTGGGCAATTGCAACCAGAATTCATAAAATATCAGGAGTCAAAGTTATGGATGAAGATGCAAACATACTTGGCATAGGCAACGTCTTTGTATTGGCGTTAGCTGAACTTCAATTAGATAAGCGACTTGAGTTTCTCAAAACCAATTTTCATGCGAAATGATATTTACTAGCCATTACGAAAGTTTCGGCAATTCGCTATTTGCCGCAGGGTTACTAATTATATTTTTCGTCGTCATATTGCTTGCTTTTCATTTTTGGACATCATACAAACCACTGAAGGCAGCTGATAATTATTGGCGGTCTCCCACCATGATACGTAAACAACGACTCCGCCGAGTAACGTTCGTTTTTGCTTGCGTTGTGCATTCCATTTTTAGCTTGGGTGTTGCGTTCGCTGGACCGCTAGAGGTTGCAAGTGACGCGTATGACCGAGGAGACTACGTTGCAGCCGTGAAGACTTATCAATCGCTGGCGGCACGTGGAAATGCCGAGGCGCAATATAACCTTGGTGTTATGTACGCCAACGGCCAAGGTGTCCCAAAAAATTACGCTGAGGCCGTAAAGTGGTATCGCCTTTCAGCAGCACAACGGAATCCAGATGCGCAATTCAATCTTGGAGGCAAGTATCTGCTCGGACAAGGTATTGCGCAGGACAAGCAAGAGGGTTTGAAGTGGATTCGAATGGCGGCATCATCTGGCCATGCCCGTGCGCAGGTCACCCTTGGAGCGATGTACGAAGAAGGAAAAGTTGTCTCCCAAGATTATAGAACTGCCCTGAAGTTATACAGCCAGTCTGCAAAGCAGGGGAATTCTGACGCTCAGATGAAACTTGGATTGATGTATTTCCACGGGTATGGCCGAGTTCAAAATTACCAAGAGGCCATTAAATGGATTCAATTGTCAGTGGCACAAGGAAATGCCGAGGCGCAGTTTAATCTTGGCAAGATGTACATCATGGGTGATGGTGTCAAACACAGTTTTACGGAGGCACTTAAGCTTTTTAGACTATCCGCTGATCAGAGGTTTCCCGATGCCCAGTATTACATTGGTTCGATGTATATGGACGGTCTCGGTGTTGCACAAGATTACACTGAAGCAGCTAAGTGGTATCGGTTGGCTGCCGAACAGGGTCATGCCCGTGCCCAGCACAACTTGGGCTCCATGTATTTTGACGGGAAAGGAGTTGCCCAGGATTATTCAGAGGCATACAAGTGGATTCGACAGGCAGCGATGCAAGGTGAAGCGTATGCTCAAACCGATATCGGTGTGATGTATTACAGCGGCAAAGGGACAAAAAAGAATTACGACGAAGCACTAAAGTGGTATCGGCTGGCCGCCGCACAGGGGAACGAGGCAGCTCAGTCCAATCTTGGAGGCATGTATTTCAAAGGGCACGCAGTAGCCACAAATTACGTTCGTGCACTGATGTGGTCCATTCTCGGCGCAGCGTCTGGAGATGAAGGCGCGGTAAGAACTCGGAACGACGTTGAGAAAAAAATGACGCCGCAGCAAATCTCAGAATCCAAACAGATGGCACGTGAATGTAAGCTACGAGCCTTCAAAGGGTGCGATTGAGAATGTCGACAATGTGATCCCCAAACATGTTGTCTGACCTTCGGCTGAGCTGGAAGTAACCCGTCGTTAGCGACGGGCCGGTTGCGCTGAGCTGTTGACGACCAACAAGGGAAATTGATTGTTGGAGTTCAACGACAGTTTCCCGCTTGTTGGGCTCGGTCGCGAACGGCTGGTTCCGGGAAAATCGTAGGTCGGCTTACGATTTTCTGCCGGGTTTCATGCGGTTCCGGTGAACGCCGGCTATGTGTCTATCACTGCCCGGCAGACTGCCACGACCTGGCAATCACGGTGACCGGTCAGATCAGGAGAAAGTTGTTAAGCCGAATGACTGCAAACCTCGGCAACGGATTGCCAAACGTATCCAGATTTGACTGCCGCTGTTGTGGTTCACCGACTGTGCTGGCCAACAGGTTCGGGCAAGGTCATCGGGTTGTTGGCGGCTGCTAGAAAGCGCGTAAATATGGCTTTCGGCACGCGCTTTTTGCGAGGCAGGGTTTTTTCGTCGGGAAATATGGCACTGGCGGCGTGACCGGCAGCAGTGCCGGCGAGCAAGTCGGCATCAAAACGGCACGTCGCTCTCGTCGATGTCGCTTTGCTTGAACGGCGCGGTGGTGACACGATCGTGCCGCAGGAACTCGTAGATTTCCACCTCGTAGTGGCCCAGTACGCGGTCGCGTAACTCTTCCAGAAACTCCAAGACGGCTGTAGCCTGCTCGGGCGACCAATACGTGGGAATGTTGATTGGCTTTGGCTTGACGCGATGCTTTACGGTGGGTAGCGGGAGCCTTTTGCGCTTCATGACTTCTTCGCCTTGCGTGCTGGTGCTGCGCGCAACTTGGCCTTCTTTTCGGCACGCTCCTTGGCCTCTTTGAGCCGGTAGGACTCGCCCTCGATGGGCACGACCTCGCAGCGGTGCACCAGACGGTCAATCAGCGACACCACGCAGGCTGCGTTGGGGAAGACCTCATGCCACTCTTGGAAACTTCTGTTGGTCGTCACCACCGTGCTCTTGTTCTCGTAGCGCCGGCTGATCAACTCGAACAGCAAGTCGGCGTGCCGGTTGGAATACGACAGGTAGCCCACCTCGTCGATCAGAAGCAGGTCCGGCGCTGAGTAGTGGCGCAGACGCCTGCGCAGCGTGGAGTCGCTGTCCAACGCGGACAGGTCACCCAGCAACTGACCCGCGGTAGTAAACAGCACCGTGCGACCCTCGATCAGCGCCTGGTGGCCCAGGTTGCACGCCAGCATCGACTTGCCTACACCGTTGGGGCCGACCAGCACCACGTTGGTGGCGTCAGCCATGAACGAAAGCGTCATCAACTCCTGCACCGCGGCGCGGTCGCAATGCGTGGGCCAATCCCAGTCAAAGTCAGCCAGCGGCTTGAAGCGCCCGATGTGAGCCGAGCGCAGCCTGCGCTCCAGGGAGCGACGTGACCGCTCGGTCTCTTCCCAGTCCAGCAGATCTCTGGTCCAACCCAGACGCGACGGGTCGCCTTGCACGGCATCCCAGTGGGCCAGCAGACCCAGTAAACGCAGGGCCTGGGCACGCCCCTGCAACTGCGCCGGATCGGCGGCGCCAAGAAGTTGGGTGGTGGTGCTCGCGTGAGTGGTCATGGCGCGTCCTTGTCGTGATCTGTATCCGGGCGCAGTTCGTCATACGAGCCCAGCGCGTGCGCTCGCACCGTTACGTCCAGGCGACGCGCCCGCTCGGACAGTTGCGTGGCCACGGGCGGACTTTGCTGGCGCAGCTCACGCGCATGCTCCAGTGCCAGCAGCACCGCGTTGGGGTGCGGCACATCGCGTGCCAACGCCTCGGTGGCGGCGGCCTGCATCGCTTGCGCACCATAGCGGTCCAGCAACTTGGCCAAGTCCCTTGTGATTGAGCCCAGGTTGTAGCCACGGGCGGCGGCACGTTTGAGCAGTTCAGGTACCGCTGGCACGGCCTGCGCGAGTCTGTCGGTGGCGCGGTGTTGGCGTGCGCCGCGCTTGTGATCCACCAGATCCTGGACGTGAACCTCCAACTCGATCTGCGCGCCACGGTCGTAGCTGCGCGGGTGGTTGGCCAGTACCGTGGCACCCGACAGGATGCGCACACGATCAGGGTCAGCCACCACCGTGAGGGTGCGGCGCACATGGGTGTGCGGGATCGAATAGTCGTTGAGGTCAAAGCGCACATAGGGTGTCTTGCCTACTTGCACCGCCAGGCGCTCAGCCACGGGATAGTCGTGCACGGGCAGCGCCAGCAGGCTGGCGCGCTCGGTCTCGAAGGCTTGACCCACAGTAAAGCGATCATCCTGAGGCCACCGGCGGCTGGCAGAGTGACCATCACACCACGCGCGTGCCTGGGAGTTCAGGTCGTCCACATCGGTGAAGCGGCGTGCGGGCCAGAAGTTGTCGCGGATATAGCGGATCGACCTCTCCACGCGCCCCTTCTGGTTGCCTCGGGCCACGGCCACGGGGCGCGGCTCAAAGCGGTGGTGCGAGGCGAAGGCCAGCAATTCGGGGTTGAAGCGAATGGCATTACCCACGCGTTGCAGAACGGCGCTTTTAAGGTTGTCGTACAAAAGGACCCGAGCCACCCCGCCCCATGTGGCAAAGGCCAGCACATGGCCGCGCAGGAAGTTGTCCATGCGCGCGTTCAGGCTGAAGTGCAGGAAGATGCGCCGCGAGTAGCTCAGCACCATGACGAAGGCCATCAAAGGGCGTTTGGCCCGGCCAACCATGATGTGACCAAAGTGACCCCAGTCCACCTGTGCCTGTTCTCCTGGCAAGGTGCGAAGGCGCAGGTAGGCTTCGGCTGCAGGACGTGGTCGGTGGCGCGCGACGATGTGGCGAAAGTGGTCGACGCCGCCGGCATAGCCGCGCTCGCACACCATGGCATGAAGTCGACTCGCCGTGAGCCCAGGAAACTTGGTCAGCGTCTCTAGCATGAAGGGCAGATACCGATCGGCCCGAGTAGGTCGCACAGTGCTTAGGGCGTGCACGATGTTGACGACGCCAGCTTCGTCCAGCACGCGCCGTACGGTGGAGTGATGTACGCCCAACTGGCGCGAGATGGTGCCCACGCGCCAGCGCTCGGCTTGGAACAATCGAAGGATCTGCGCGCGCAGTTCAGGGGCTATGGCCATGGTGTGGGCTGTGGCGTAAAAAACCCAAGCGAACGTGCGCTGCACAGGGCACGCAGCACCAGTGGCAGCGCCAGGCAGGCACCGAGGTGGTAGTCGTGGACGTGTTGATGCATGGCTGGGTGAGTTGTGTCGATGAAGGCGGGGTAATGACCGTAAGTACAGCATCCACAGGGGTGAGTTGGGAACCCTGATGCGTCACTATTTGCATTTGTGCGGCCCGCCGTGCACGCCAACGACGCGTGCGCAAGGCGTGCTTGAAGCGCCCGGCAAGCCCTCGTTGGTAGCGCCGACCGGCGTCACGTTGCAACGAGCGACGAGTGCGCGATGCGCAGCCATCGGCACAATAGCGTTGACCCCGATCACAGTCACTGCAGACCAGGACTTGCTTGCGACAACACGCGCACAGGAAGAATCGGGCAGCTTGGTCCGACATGCGCACCCCCGGCAATACCGAAGGTGTGCTGGACGGGATCGTCCGCGGGTGCAACAATTGCGCAGCACCCGTCGTCATTGGCACGGTGTAGGGCGCAGCGGTCGGAACAAACTGCCAGTGAGGGCCGCCGCTGCGCCCGCCTACTTCGGCATGATGGCATTACAGCGCAGATGCTCAGCACATCAGCCTTGCCCGACACGACGCTCGCAGGTGAGCGTCGCACCTACCGCAAGCGCGGCACATCAAAAACTGAAATTACCCCTGGTCAGACGAAGCATCCCAGGATGGCCGCCCGCGGGCGGCCATCCTGGGATGTAACCGAACTCAATAACAACCGAAATCCAAAACCGCGTTCAGAAAACCGGAAAAGCGCGGTTCCTAACAGCCGTTGACACGGGTCTATGAGCAGTTTGGCGGCTTCCCATAGCAACAAGTTCCTTTTCAGGTCGGACGGCGATAGCGGTGTCCCATGGGCGTTGAGCCGCTCAAAAATCACATTTGGGTCGTCGCCACCATCAATGTGCACAACCACCAGTTGAATGTGGTCACGCAGGACGGTGAAGAGGACCCTCGCCCGCTCGGCGAGTTCGCCCTGTGGGCCATCGAGGTACTCACGAAGTTTTTCCCGAAAAACGGTGTATGCCTGCCCTAGCGGGCCAGACCCGGGGATTTGGGCTGAACTCCCATCGCTGTCCATCACGGTCTTGAAGGCCGCTCGATCCACAGTACTCGGCCAGACCTTGAAACGATCTTGATCGACAAGCCGGGCCTCGTTCTCGCAGAGCATGGCGAGTTGTCGCGCTGCCAACTGCCCAAGAGAATAGGCAACTGCCCATGAAACCTCTATTTCATGCGGGTTGCCAGCGCATCAGGGATCTTCTTTAAGTGACCTTCAATGGTGGTTTCCCCGAGTGGGTTATCAACCATCGCGTTGACGGTGTTGTATATCGTCCCCGCCGTTTTCGCCGCCATGGTGTAGTCGTATCCGGCGTCCTTGCACAGTGCGGCAATGATAATCAACAGGGAATTACGCTCGGTGGTGCCCAGTGGTTTTTCGCTTTGCTTTCCCTTGCAGTGAGCTTCCTCAAACATCGCAATTTCCACAGCCGTCACGACGCCGTTATTGATCACATCGGAAACTGACAGCGGATCGGGAATGTGATAGCAGCGGTCACCGATGTTGCACAGTCGAGAGTCCGAAAAGAAATGAAATTCGCCCTCGGTTGCGGCAAGTCTTTTCGGCTGCATCAGGTATCCAAAGCCGTGGACATGCTCAAAAACCTGATCAACCTCGCCACGTTTGGTAAAGCCAGACACTCCATCAACATAGACGTGCGTGTCTTCTCCATCGCCCTCGGTCCTCACTTCAAACACACTGAAATCACCAGAAAAGTGATAGCTGGGAACGAGTTTGCCTTCAATAAGCAAGTGAACAACGTCAAGCTCGGTGCAGTGCCAACGCTGAATAAGTTCCGAAAACGTAATCCAATTCTTTTCTGGCAGCTTGATCATCACGCTCCCCGTTGCGCCCTGACTGAAAGCCAGCGCCACCGGGTCAGGGTGTCCCGGTTTTCACCATCGGGGATCAACCGATGGCTAGGCGTGGTTCAACTGTTATGCGGCCTTGAAAGGAATCACATCCGCACCCTTTGCCATTTTGTCCAAATAGTCAGCCCACTGCTGCATCATTGTGGCCCGTTGTTGCAGGTATGTGGTGCGGTTATAGCTGCGCCCGTTGGCGTCCTTCACCGCATGGGCTAGCTGTGCTTCGATCACTAGCGGGTCGAAGTTCAGCACTTCTGCCAGTATCGTGCGTGCCGTCGCCCGGAAACCGTGGACACTCTGCACGTCGGGTCCGTAACCCAGTGTTAGCAGCGCCGCCCGTAAGGTGTTGTCACTGATGGGGCGATCATGGCTGCGTTCACCGGGAAACAATAGAGTGCCGTGTCCGGTCAGTGGGTGTAGCTTCCATAGGATTTCCACCGCTTGGGTGGGCAAGGGGACCAGATGGGGGTCGCCATTCTTCTTTCCATCAACGCGCCGTTTCATTCTTGCTGCTGGAATAGTCCAGAGCGCGGTATCAAGATCGAACTCAGCCCATGCTGCCGCCCGTAGCTCACCAGGCCGCTGAAATAGTACCGGTGCCAGTTGCAGCGCCGCCCTGACAATTGGACCACCTTGATAGCCGCGAATGATCCGAATCAATTCACCCAGCTTCACCGGGTCGGTGATGGCGGCAAAGTGTTTGCCATGATGGGGCTTCAATGCACCCTTGATATCCGCGCTCACATCACGCGCTGCCCGCCCGGTCGCCACCGCATATCGCCAGACTTGCCCTGCCGTGGTTAGCACGCGGTGTGCAACGTCCAACGCCCCACGCTCTTCTACACGCCTAACCACAGCCAGTAACTCAATGGCTTCAATTTCACCGATGTGCCGCTGGCCGAGAAAAGGGAACAAGTCTTTTTCAAGATTGCGTTTTTCTCTGATCGCATAGTGGCTGCTCCAACTATCGAGCTTCAGCCGGTACCATTCTTCTGCAGTAGCCTTGAACGTATCTCCTGCTGGGGTGAGCGCCTTCAGCTTTGCTACCTTGCGTACCTGTACCGGATCACGGCCCTCAGACTTATGCAATTTGGCGGCATCCCGTGCCTTACGTGCATCCTTTGCCCCCACGTCTGGGTACCTGCCCAACGCCATGCGGCTTTCCTTGCCGTCCTTACGGAACTTCCAAAACCAGCGTTTTGAACCCGCAGGACTGATTTCAAGGTACAAACCGCCGGAACAAGCCAGTCGTTCACGGGTCTTCCCAGGCGGACAGGTGGCGTTCTTGCATTCAGCATCGGTCAGCACAGGTGCATCTCCTAGGGTAGGGGAGTCCCGTCTATAGTTGATAAACGGGGGAACAACTCCCGGAAATCCCGAATCTTCTGTATTTGTTCCCCCGTATGTTCCCCCGTTTTTGTTTGTCAGTCAATAGCGATCTCTGTACGCTTCTGTAATTAAAGAAGTTGATTTACCAATGAAAAAGGTCCCCAAGAATTTCTCCTTGGAGACCTTTATCAGACCTAATGGTCGGAATGAGAGGATTCGAACCTCCTACCCCTTCGTCCCGAACGAATTAATTGAGTTTCCCAGAAGATTTGCGGAAGTTGATTGAGTTGAAATAAATTCAATTAAATCAATGTGTTACGTTTTATAGAGGGAGGATGATCGTCCAAACTCTTCCACTGCAATACAATACGAGCCAGCGAAAAGTGGTGGGTAAAGTGGTGGGTAAATTCTCTAGGGGGGCGGCATGGCAGTCATTACGGTCAGGGAATTGCAGGCGCTCACGGCTGACGACAGTGGCAAACGCATCGGCCTCGGCGAGTCCATGTACGGCACCGTGCGTGCCGGTGCTGACGACAGCATCAGCGTCTATGTTGTCTGGCGCTATATGGTCAGTGGCAAGCGGCGCGAGATTCCCGTCGGCACTTGGAAGGAGAAGGGTGGACTTAGCCTCAAGGCGCTTCGCGACAGGCGCGACATTCTGGCTGCTGAAGTCAGGACTCAAGTTGATCCAGTAGAGCGACGGGCCGCCGCCAAACTCAAACGTGAGGCCGACAAGGTCACAGCCAAACTCAAAGCCCAGGCCGACGCAGCCGAAGCCATCCGAGTGCAGCAGCTGCGCCTGGCTGCACAGGCTACGGAGAAGGCGCGCCTGACGGTGCGGCAGCTTTTTGAACGCTGGCAGCAGCTGGACCTGGGCAACCGCGTCTACAAGGGAACCGATGTCTTGCGTGCCTTTAATGCCGATGTGTTTCCCATCATCGGTGATCTGGCGGCCGAAGACGTGCGCAAGTCCCACGTGCAGGGCGTTCTGGACAGCATCCGCGCTCGCGCCACCGCTAACCGGCCCCGCATTAGTATGCAGAAGAAGACTCTGTCGGACATGCGCCAGATGTTCGGCTGGGCGCTGGAGCGTGATTACCTGTTGAACTAAACCGCTATGCGGTGGTAGGTCCTCACAGGCCACCATCGCGTTTTTGTTTGCTGTGGTGCTTGCGCACACGGGCATAGAGGTGAAGCCTTGGAGGTGGGGAATTTCCCCCGCTTTCAAGGAGAGTTGTTA
>CAIYGK010000167.1 GCA_903925725.1 uncultured beta proteobacterium
TCTGACGCCGCGCACTGGCATCCTGAAAAGAGCAAAACCCTGGTTGTAGCTGGCACGCGTGACCAGCGTGTACTTCAGGCTGGCGCCTGTAGAGGCGGCGCAGGCGCCCGCCAGCGCCAGCAAAAGTGATTCGCCATGACCGCCCAGCAAGCAAGCAAAGATCAGCAGGAGACCGGGCAGGAGGCTACCGCCGACCAGCAGGGTGCGGCCGGCCTGATCCAGCGCAGTGCGGGCACGCGCAGCCAGGCTGGCATTCACACCGCTGCGATATCGATGCCAGACCAGAAATCGCAATATCAGCAGGGCCAGCAAAACGGGCGGCGCCGCGACTGTCACCCGGTCATAAAAAAGCCCAACGAGCATGAAGATGCCGAGTCCTTCACACGCCGCAGTCAGCAGGAACAGCGGTGAGAACCACACCGAGCGCCAGGCCGGAATGCCGCGTGCGGCAGGCAGCATGCGACTCTGACAGTACAGAAAAACCAGCGCCAGCGCGGCCGTGATCCAGTCCCAGCCCGCAGCGCCCAGCATGGCTGCGAGACCCGCCGGAAACAGCAGCAGTCCGACGAAAGCCTCACGTGACATCCAGGAAGTGCGCGGATTGATGAAAACGTTGAGCGCGCGCAGCGGTCGCCCGATTTCCAACCAGACACACAGCAAGCCCAGGCCGACCAGCGCCAGACCGATGAAGACAATCCAGTCGGGGCTCCACAGCGAGGCCCGGGTCGGGCCACCAAACAGCGCCCGAGCCATCAGGAGCCCGGTGCCGGCGCCGCCACAGATGAAGTTGCCAGCGGCGCGCCAGTCCCAACTGGTCTGCAACCACGGATTCGGACCAAAACCGCTGGCGCCGCCATGCTTGTTGCTCATGTGTCCACCTTGTCCCAGAGGTAATGAAAACCGGGCCCGGTACCCAGTTCCTCGTGCATGCGAAAGCTCTGATTCTTCGCGAGCAACTGGGAAACATTGCTGTTCGGATCCTCCAGATCGCCAAAGGCCAGAGCGTCGGCAATACAGGAATTGACGCAGGCCGGTGTAGCCGCTGGATCGACGCCAGGCGTCAATCCGGCCGCCAGCCCGGAATCAATGCGGTCGACACAGAAAGTGCATTTGGTGGCGACCGCGAGTCGTGAATCGTCACGCCGCTTGCTCTCGCTCTGGCTGGGCTCGCCGTAGGCAAATGTGGCCTTGTCGGTCTTGTAGCGGGCCTGATAGGGGCAAGCCACGGCGCAGTAGGAGCAGCCGATGCAGATATCGTAGTCAATGGTGACAATGCCGTCCGGACGTTGCTTGGTCGCGGTGGTCGGGCACACGTGCATGCAGGGCGGGTCCTCGCAGTGCTGGCAGCCCACTGGCACAAAAACGCGTTTCACCTCCGGGTACTCGCCAAACTCCATGTCCAGCACGCGGCGCCATTGCACATCAGGTGGCGTTGCATTGGTGTGCTTGCAGGCCGCTGTACAGGTCTGGCAGCCGACGCAGCGCCGCAAATCGGCCGTCATCGCCCAGCGCGTCATGCTGCCACCCCCTTCGCACGGCACACCTTGACCCGCACGATGTCGGCGCCGGAGCCAGTGGCGTCGGTGAGCGAGATCGACATCGTGGCCAGTGTGTTCAGACTGGGGACGCCAAAATCCTTGGCCATGGGTGTCTCCCAGTGCGCAAACTGGCCGATCAGCAGCAAGGTATCCGGGCGTATGCCCTGGCGCACCACGGCACGACCGCGCACACTGCGTTTGGGTGTGGAGATTTCGATCTCGTCACCGTCTGCAATACCGAGCTTCTGCGCCGCACTGCTGTTGATCACGACACCGCGATGCCCTGTGATGTTGTCTGCCACTTCATGCATCAGCTGGATGCCGGCGTTGGCACCCCAAGCGTATTGCATGCTGCGCGCTGTCAGCAGCCAGAACGGATAGTCCTGAACTTGACCGCCGGTCTGGCTGATGATCGCCTCCCACAGTGCGGGGAAGTCTTTCCAGATGGGCAAGGCCTGGTATTCCTTGAGCTGCTCGTCCCACCAGTGCATATCGTGTTCATGCAGACGCCGGCCGAGCTCGGTGCCGACCCGCAGCAGCCTTTCCTGGTAAGGCAGTTCGTAGCGCAGGCCGGTCTTGACCATGGTCTGATCCAGATACCAGGTGCTGCGCAATAGCGGCTTGGTGGCGATGCCGTTTTCCTTCCACCAGTCCAGCCCGTGTGCATCCGCTCCGTCGCTCACTTCCGAACTGGCTGCGCGACACACTGCATCCCAAATTTCCTCGCAGCTGTGGCGCCGCTGCGTATCGAGCGAGAAGTCACCGTGCGCTCCCTTGAGCGGCACGCTGCCGGCGCCCTTGTTGATGGCAGCAACATATTTGGCAGTCAGGCCGGTGCGCGCTGCCAGTTCGCTGGCAATCTCGGTCATGTCGCGCGCCTCACCACTGCGCTCAACCACCGGCTGGCGCAGCGCAAAGCCGTTGACCTCCCAATACTGTTCCTGGTACTTGGTGCCACCGATGCGCATCAGTTGCAGGCTTTCCAGGTCGGTCGCATCGGGCAAGAGCAGGTCAGCGAAATGATTGGTTTCGTCGTGCGTGTAGGCAAAAGCGACAGTGAACGGGAAGCGCGCCATCTTCTCGCCCAGTTCGCCGGTGTCCCAGTACGAAATGGCCGGATTGGTGCGATACAGAAACCAGACCTCGGGCAGCGTGACACGTGGCAAGCCCTTGGGTGTCTCATCCAGAAACAGCCAGGAAAAGTGGGTCGGCCCCAGCGCCTGACTCCAGGGCCCGTCTGCCGCCAGCGGCACCATGGAACGGTAGGCGTTGCGGATGTTCGGGCTCGGCGACCAGGTCGCCTTGTCGGTCGGATTGAGCGGGAAGTGCATAAAGCCGTCCGGTCCAGCCTTCACGCTCTCGTGGCGCTGCGACATCGGTCGCGCCAGCCGGATCGTGGTGCCCAGCGTGCCGCCCGGCACCTCAAGCGCCCCCACCAACGTGGCGAGCAGCGTGCGTGCCCAGCAGCACTCAAAACCACCCCAACCGTTGTTGACGGTCTTACCCAACGTTACGGCGACTGGCCGGTACGGCATGGTGATACCGTCGACCTCGATGGTCTGGCCGACGCAGGCGTGGTCGATGAACTCGTTCGCAATGCGGCGGATATTGGCTGCCGGCACATCGCAAATGGTTTGCGCCCATTCCGGCGAATAGGGTCGCATATGTTCCACCAAACGCGTGAAGCCGGTGCTGCCCTTGAGCAGGCCTTCGGCCAGCACCTCGTCGTCCGGGCCGATCTCTATCGCGTCGGCTTCAAAGCTGCCTTCAATAGCTTCGCGCAGGTCCACGCTGTCGTGTGTGCGTGCGCTGGCGCTGGCCAGATCCCACACCAGTGGCTCGCGGCTGGTGCGATGGCGCAGGTAGTAACCGTGCGGACCCACCAGATAGGGTGAGGCCGTACGGACCGCCAGAAAAGCCACATCCAGGCGCTCGCGCGCCACCTCGTGCAAGAGCACATGGATCAGCGCGTAAAGAAAAGCCGCGTCGGTCTTGGGCTTGATCGGCACCCACTGCGTGGAGCAAGCACCAGTGACTGACAGGTGCGGCTCCACCTGCACCCGCTTCAAACCGCGCAGCCGCGCCTCGGAGTGCCGCCAGACGCCAATCACGCCGCCCGAGGCCTCAATGTTGGAGCCGCAGGAAATCAGGTAGTTGCAGAGCGGCGTGTCGGGCGTGACGATGAAGGCGCGGTGCCAGAACTCGCCGTACAAATGCTCGGAGTGGTAACACTTGACCCCCTGGCCAGAGCCAAAGCCCATATCGATCGGACCCCAGGCTGCCAGAAAAGCCGGCAGCGTGCCCATATACGACTGCGGCGTGCCGGCACCGCCAAAACTTGCAGCCACGCGCGGATAGCCCGAGGCATCGAGAATGCCTTCAGCGCGCACAGCGTTCAACTTGTCGGCGATGAGGCCGAAGGCTTCCTCCCAGCTGATGGGGACAAAGCCCGGATCCTGATCGCGACCCTTCTTCGCATTGCTGCGCTTCATCGGTGTCAGCACCCGATGCGGGTTGTAAGTCTTTTGCACCAGGCCATAGGCCTTGACGCAAACTTTGCCACCACCGGGATGAATATCGGCGGCGCAGAAGTTGGGCTGGACTTCGGTGGCGACACCCTGCTCCACCTTCACCGTCAACAGATCGGGGCCGGCCACGCACTGGTAGCAATAAGTCGGAACCGTACGCACATCCTTGGTCTGGGACTTCATGGGAATCGCCTGTCTGCGTTAGCGTGCGATGCCTGCGGCTGCGTGGCGCGGCTTTGACACCTGTTATCTGTTACGGTAAATTCCATTCTACATATTCCTGCATTTGCATGCAATAATTCGCGGCACCCTGTAAATCATGAGCAAAATCACACCACAAAGTGCCAACGTCGAGCGTCCCGGGAGGGTGGCACGCCAGCTCGGACCGCCAGGTACCCGAACGCCGGCAGCAAACACAGCACTGGGCATCCGCCCCGTGCGCCGGGGTGACCTGAATGCGGTGATTGAGATGGATGCCATGGTGACGGGTATTGAGAAACGGGACTACTGGAATTCGCTCTACCGGCGCTACGCCGACGCCGTTGCCACGGGCCAACATTTTCTGGTAGCAACGATCAGCGAAAAGGTGGTCGGCTTCGTGATTGGTGAGGTGCGTGACTGGGAATTTGGCTCAGCTCCCTGCGGCTGGGTCTTTGCCATCGACGTGCGACCCGACGCCCGCTTGAGCGGAACGGCGACGGAACTTCTGCAGGCCATTTGCCAGTGCTTCCGAAAAGCCGGTGTCAGCAAAGTGCGCACCTTGCTGTCACGGGAAAACACCCTGATCCTGTCCTTCTTCCGTAGCCAGGGCATGATGATCGGCCCCTTCATTCCGCTGGAGATGGACCTTGAGACCTGATCGACTGGTACCGGTACAAAGGGACCTGCCATGAAACTGCAACAGAACACGCGCCTCGCCCTGTTCAGCTTGCTTGAATTTGCAGCCGACCCCGAGCGCCAGATTCCCGCCGCCGAAATTGCGCAGAAGTACAAGGTGTCTTCACACCACCTGGCCAAGGTCCTTGCGGAATTGTCGCGAGTCGGCATGGTGCAGTCGGTTCGTGGGGTGGGTGGTGGCTACCGATTTACAGGCAACGCGCGCCGGCTCACACTGATGGACGTGATCTCGCGCTTTGAGGAAGTGCTGCCGGCAGAAAACAGCCAGCGCGAAGAAACGCCCGTCGGACAGGCTCTGGCTTCAGTCCTGTCAGAAGTTGACGAAATTGCCAAGGCGTCCATGAGTTCAATCACGTTGGCGACCATGTTGCGCATCATCGAGCGCCAGCAGAACGGGCCCTGAGCCTGAAGCGCTGTATCTTGCCGGTGGCAGTCTTCGGCAACTCGTCAATGAATTCAATCCAGCGCGGGTACTTGTAGGGAGCCAGTTTGCTCTTGACGTGCTGCTGCAGTTCGCTGGCCAGTGCGTCAGTCGCGGCGAAACCGGAATTGAGCACGACAAAAGCCTGCGGTTTCACCAGCAAGGCTTCGTCGGGGCGTCCGATTACCGCCGCCTCCAGCACGGCCGGATGCGTGATCAGCGCTGACTCGACTTCAATTGGCGAAACGTAGATGCCACCCACCTTGAGCATGTCATCGCTGCGCCCCGAGTAGGTGTAATAGCCGTCGGCGTCAACCGAGTACTTGTCGCCGCTGCGTGTCCATGGGCCCTGGAAAGTGTCGCGTGATTTTTCGCGGTTGTTCCAGTAAGCTGATGCCGCGGTGGCGCCGCGGATCTGCAACTCACCCACCTCACCTGCCGGCAAGGGATGCCCCTGATCATCCACCACGCGCAGGTCGTAGCCCGGAATCGGCAAACCTGTGGTGCCGTAGCGCACCTTCCCCGCACGGTTGCTCAGGAACACGTGCAGCATTTCGGTCGAACCAATGCCGTCCAGAATTTCCACCCCGAAGTGCTCGGTCCAGCGCTTGCCGATGTCCGCTGGCAATGCCTCTCCGGCGGAGGTGCACAGACGCATGCGAAGTTCTCCGCGTGCCGGCAGCGCAGGACTCGCCAGCAGCGAGGCAAACAGCGTTGGCACACCATAAAAGATAGTGGGCTGCTGCTCACGCAGACGTTTGAACACGGCTTCGGGAATCGCTCGCTCGGCCATCAGCAAGGCAGTGGCACCCACTGCCATAGGGAAGGTCAGCCCATTGCCCAGACCGTAGGCAAAGAACA
This sequence comes from uncultured beta proteobacterium, assembly GCA_903925725.1. Classification (GTDB taxonomy): domain Bacteria; phylum Pseudomonadota; class Gammaproteobacteria; order Burkholderiales; family Burkholderiaceae_C; genus Rhodoferax. The sequence continues at coordinate 6,246 of CAIYGK010000167.1, forward strand.
GTTTGGCTGCGGAGAACACGACATCATCCTCAAGCAGACCGAGTACCGGACCGGCAAAAAGCTCCGCGGTGTTGATCAGGCTGGAGTGGATGTGAACCGTGCCTTTGGGTGCACCCGTCGAACCCGAGGAGTAGAGCCAGAAGCAGGCTTCGTCGGGCGAGGTCTCGGCCGGTGTGAACTGCTCACTGGCAGACTCCAGCACGGTAGAAAAGCCAAGTCGCGGCACCACTGAATTTCCTGCCATCTGACCCGACACGATCACATGCTGTAAAGACGGAATTTTGCCCATCAGGGGTTCCAGCTTGGGCCACAGTACGTCTGACACGAGGAGCGCACGGGAGCGGCTGTCGCGCAGCATGTATTCATAATCGTCGGTCGTCAGCAGGGTGTTGACGGCCACCGGAATGACACCAGCCAGTATGCAGCCCAAAAACGCCACGGGCCAGTCAATCGTATCGACCATGCACAGCAGCACGCGCTGCTCGGGCTGCACACCGAGGCTGGTGATGACATTGGCAAAGCGATTGGCGCGCATTGCCAGTTCACCGTAGCTGTAACTGCCAGCA
>CAIYGK010000168.1 GCA_903925725.1 uncultured beta proteobacterium
ATGCGGCTGCATTTCGCAGCGCTTGGATTGCTGCTCGCGGCAGTGCTGTGGCCCACGCTGGCGCTGCCTGCTGGTCTGACGTTCACTGCCTCATGCCTCTGGCTGGAGTGGAATCTGATCGGCGCCGCGCGCGTCTACACGCGCTTCCGCGACCAAATTCGTACATCCACCGGCGGCGCTGTGGAGTCCGGTCGTTCTTAAATCCTCGATCAGCAACCGGCTGCTGTGCGATTCAGCCAACTTATGGCCTCGACCGGTTGAATCCAAGACCAGAAGCAGGTATTCATAGCTATGTCAGACCAGTTTATCGACTTCACAACCGACAAGCAGTTCGTCCAGTGTGTGCGTGAGCTCAAGACCATCGAAGTGATGATCCTTATGTACTGTGCGTGCATGAAAGGACAGGATATACATCTTCAGGATTGTTCGTAAGGCCCCTATAGCCACAAATGGTTTCTAGTCACCGCATTGCGGCAGTATCTGAGGCTGCTAGCGAAGACCGCTTACTGCGAGCCGTAGCCCGCCAGGCGCTGCACATCCAGGATCCGGATCTCGCGTTTGTCGACTTCGATCAAGTGCTCCGCCTCCAGCTCGTGCAGCACACGGGAAAAGTACTCAGGTGTCAATGACAGCCGCGAGGCAATGGTCGCCTTGCTCACCAACAAGGAAACGGTCACGACACCCGCCTGTCTTTGGGCATCCTGCTCAACATCGCGCAACAGGAACCCGATCATGCGTTGCATGCCACTGCGCAGCGCGTAGCCCTCCACGTCCTGCACCAAGCCATGCAGGCGTCGCGAAATGCCTGCCAGCATGTGCAGGGAAAAGCGATGGTCGAGCTCAATTTCCGTGAACACGGTCTTCTTGCTCACACTCAGCAGCAGGCTGTCGCTTAGAGACTGCACATTGATCGGGGAAGGGATGTCCAGAAACACAATGGCTTCGGCAAAACTCTGACCGGGTCCGACAATTTCAATCACCTTCTCCTGGCCGGTCGGCGCCAACATGAACAATTTGGCCTGTCCGACGATCACCACATAAAAGGCATCACAGAGGTCGCCATGACAAAGCACCATCTCGCCGCGCGCGTAGCGCTTAAGTTGACAACCTGTTGAGAGTCGCGCGCGCTCTTCATCCGAGAGGTCGCCAAACATGGGCATCACGGCCAGATAGCGCTGAACGTCAAACGACTCAGAATTTGTTTTCATGCGGTGTATTGCACCATACTACCGACCGACCTCCTGACTACCAGCGCGACAGGTTTGCCCATGCCTGGGTGAGTTGTTTCACCAGATCCTGCGGCCGGCGCACCAGTGCGTAGCCCTGCTGGCCAAACAGCAACGGCAGATATTCGTGAGCTTTGTCGTCAATGGTGACGCAAAATGTCGACAAGCCGAGCGCCTGCGCTTCGCGAATGGCCTGGCGTGTGTCCTCCAAGCCGTACCGTCCCTCATACACATCGAGGTCGTTGGGTTTGCCGTCGGTCAACAACATCAGCAGTCGGCGGTGTTCGCCGCGACCTGCCAGCTGCAGCGTTGCGTGGCGCACCGCTGCCCCCATGCGGGTGTAGTAGCCCGGGCGAATCGCTCCCACACGCGCTCGACTGGCTTCGTTCCATGGTTCCGCAAAGGCCTTGAGATGCTGCAAGCGCACATGGCTGCGCCGTACCGAACTGAAGCCCCACACCGCAAACGGGTCGCCAACGGCGTTGAGTGCTTCGCCAAAGACGTACAGAGCATCTCGGATCACGTCGATGACACGCTCGGTGGGTGTGGCGTAGGCGTCGGTCGAGAGCGACAGGTCAGCCATCAACAGCGTGGCCAGACTGCGCTCACTGAGCGCCCGACGGGTATAGATGGGCGGCGAATCGGTGTGCCAACCGCCGGCGCCTTGCTGATCAGCACTGAAGCGCACCCAGGCGTCAAGGTCCAGGTCGTCGCCGCTGTCCTGGCCATGCTGGGGTCGCGGGGCGTCGCGCAGTGTTTCCAGCTTGCGACGAATCCGCCGCGCCGTGAGCTGCAGCGCAGGGCTGGGGACGAATGCTGGGGCCCGACGTGCGCGCATTACTTGCACCGAACAATGCGCCGGCAGCAGGGCGTTCTGGCGATAGTCCCACTCGGGTACGAGCAGGCCGGGACCCATGGGCACATCGTCGGCACTGGAACTCGGCAGATCCAGATCAAACTTCACCCGGCTTGCCAGGCTCTGTCCGTCAGGCGCGATGGTCAGCGCATCCATGTCGTTGGCAGCGCTGTCGGTGTTGCCATCGTCGTCGTCATCGGTGCCGCGATTGATGTGGACATGCTCGCTCCAGGTCATCAAACCACCGCTGTGAAAGGGAAGCACCATGGCCTGGCATGCGTCCTGTTCCTTGGCGCGCCGGGTGCGCCGGCGCCGCGCTTCAGCGCCCGTAGTCTCGGCACTCAAGCGGACTGCGTCGGCTTGCGGTGACGCTGGCCGTTCCAGTGCTGACTGACAGTCGAAGGCACTTAGCCACAGCCACACCGGCGCCACGTCCTGGGGGCCGACGTCAACCGGGTGCTCCGCCGTATCCTGGCCGCACAAGTGGGACTGAACCCATTGCTCAGCCAACCGGGTCGGGCCGCGCATGCGCGCTACATCCGGCCGCTGCGCCAGATGCGCTTTCAAGAGCGCGTCATGGCGCTGGATGAAGCCCGGAAAGGCGCACAAGGCCTTTCGTGTGGCGTCCTGATTGTCGAACAGCCAGTCCCCGGTATCTGCAAAGAATGCTGACTGCAGGGCCAGCCACAGGTACAGGTCGCGGTTAAGGTCCGTGCTTGCAAACACCGCCAGTTGCGCTGGCAGGGCCAGCACATCAGGCTCCAGTTGGGCCGTGGCGGCTCGACTGCCGCTGCCCGATATGCGTTGCAGCCAGGTTGCTTGTCCGCCCACGCGCTGTTCGCTGGCCTGCGTCAGGCGCAGCGTGAGCGAGCCGCCGGCGCTGCGAAGCAGGATGCCAATCGACTTCTTCACCTCGTCCAGTGACACAGCGGCCTCGGGGTGGTCGAGCCGCGCCAGCCGGGAGATGGCTTGGTGCCACCATTGGCCCACCCTCTCTTCCATTAGTCACCCTCTTTCAATGCCTGAGCACGCTGGCGCAGGGTTTCGCGCAGCGCATCGGCGCCGATCTGCCACTCCAGGCTCGCTCTGCGCTGCTGAGCCGTTTGAGAGGTGTCGCAGGCATCCATACACTGGCCACATTGCACGCACGAGAACATCATGCGTTTGATATTGCGCGGTTTCAGCCGCATCGGGCAAACGTTGTCGCAGGCGGAACCGATGGGGGCGTCGCAGGTCTTGCATTCCCGCGCCCGCTCGCGCGCAAACGAGACCACCATGGCACGTGGATTGGCCATCCAGGCCACGCTCTGAAAGTAACCCACGGCGCAGCCAAAACGGCAAAACAGGTGCCGGGCAAAGGCCAGTTCACAACCGATGAGAAGCGTGGCCACGCCAAGAAAGCGCAGCTGGTTCGGCGTCAGGCTGCAATGCACCAGGCCACCCCAAATCACGGCTGGCGGCAACAGATACGTCAGCAGCGTGATGGCCCAGACAAAGCCCACCAGCACACAGCTGATACCAAACAGCGGCCACCAGCGCGGATTAGCGGCCTGGCCAGCGCGGGGGGTAGCGCTCTTGTCCCACAGGCTGAGCTTGCCGCAGGCACGCTGCAACATGCTGTTGAGCATCTCCACCATCGAAAAGTGCGGGCACAGCCAGCCGCAGTACAACCGACCGTAGCGATAAGCCAGCGCCAGAAAACTCATGACCATCACGATGCCAGGCACAAAGGCGCGCCACACCAGTTGCATCGCAGCGTCGCCGGCGTTGATCTCACCGCGAGCCAGGGCATCGATGCCGAGCGACCAGCGCATGCCAAGAAACCAGAGCTGGGTTTCATACAGATCAAAGCGCAGCAGATTCAAGGCCGGAGCCAGTACAAACAGCAGGAAGAAGCCGGTCTGCGTGATGCTGCGCCAATTCTGCCGGCCCAGAACGCCTTCAAGCCGATCAGTCGGCATCACCAAACAAGGCGCGCATCACTTCGTCGAGCGCCTGCGCCGTGGATTCGTCGTCGGTCAGGGCGTTCACAATTGCTGCGTGGCAGGACTGACGCATCGACAGGCCGCTGGCCACCAGTCGCCCGGCCGACACCAGCAAGCGCGTGCTGGCGGTTTCTTCAAGGTCCTGATCCGAGAGACTGCGCAAGGCCGTCGCCAGTTGTACCAGCTGCTGCGCCTGCGTGATCGGCAGCCCGGTTTCAGCCTGCACGATGGCCAGCTCCACGTCGGGCGTGGGGTATCCCAGGCTGAGCGCGATAAAGCGCTGGCGCGTGCTCGGTTTGAGACCCTTGAGCAGGTTTTGATAGCCAGGGTTGTAGGAAATCACTAGCATGAACTCGGGTGGCGCTTGCAGTTGCTCGCCGGTGCGCTCGATCGGCAGGATGCGCCGGTCGTCGGCCAGAGGGTGCAGCACCACGGTGGTGTCCTTGCGCGCTTCCACCACTTCGTCAAGATAACAGATGGCACCGCTGCGCACAGCGTGCGCCAGCGGCCCGTCTGACCACTGGGTACTGCCGTTGCCAATCAGAAACCGGCCCACCAGATCGGCGGCGCTCAGATCGTCATGGCAGGAAACCGTGACCAGTGGACGCTTGAGCCGCGCTGCCATATGCTCAACAAAGCGCGTCTTGCCGCAACCCGTGGGCCCCTTGATTAGCAGAGGCAACTGCTTTCCCCACGCATGTTCAAACAGCGCGCACTCGTGACGTTGTTCGGCGTAATACGGAATGCCAGACACTCAGTTTCTGCCTTACGCGTTGACGCGCCGGGGCAGCATGCCCGCCATGCTTTGCGCTTCGCTCTCCTGGTTGCCTGGTTTGGCAAAGAAGCTGTACAGGTAGGTGAGCAACCCCCCGAGGAAGCACAGACCACCGGCAACCCGCACCCAGTAGAAGAAGCGTAGCTGGTCCTGTGTGGCCATGAACGACAGGGCGCTGCCGTCGGTCGGCATGCGTTGCAGCCAGACTTGCAGAATGCCGGCACCGGTGAGCGCCAGCACCATCAAGCCCATGCTGATCGTCATGATCCAGAACGACCACATCTCGATACTCTGGGCACGCCGGCTGTTGGCCACGCGACCCCGCAGTGTCGGCATAGCGTAGCTGATCATGGCAATCACCACCAGCACGTAAGCACCATAGAACGCGAGGTGGCCGTGCGCCGCAGTGATCTGGCTGCCATGCGTATAAAAGTTGATGGCGCTCAGCGTGTGCATGAAGCCCCACAAGCCCGCGCCCAAAAAGCCAACCACCGAGCAACCCACCGCCCACAGCACCGCTGCCTGGTTCGCGTGCTCGCGCCGGCGCCTTTGCACCATGTTGAATGCAAATACGGTCATCATGAAGAAGGGGATGGGTTCCATGGCCGAGAAGATGCTGCCCAACCATTGCCAGTATCCGGGCATTCCGATGAAGAAGAAGTGGTGGCCGGTGCCGAGAATACCGGTGATCAAGGCCATGGCAATAATCACGTAGAGCCACTTGTCAATAACTTCACGGTCGACACCTGTGGTCTTGATCAGCACGAAGGCCAGCAAGGCGCCAAGGATCAGCTCCCACGTGCCCTCCACCCAAAGGTGCACCACAAACCACCAGTACATCTTGTCGCGCACCAGGTTGTCGGGGTTGACGAAGCTGAACAGGAACATCAGTGCCAGCCCCCACAAGCCCATCAGCAACACCAGCGAGATGCTGGTCTTTCTGCCCTTGAGGACGGTCATGCTGATGTTGAACAGAAAGCCCAGCGCGACGATCACGATGCCGACCTTGGTGGGCAGCGGTTGCTCCAGAAACTCGCGCCCCATGGTGGCCAGCAGTTCATTGCCGGTGAGTTCCGCCAGCTTGGCATAGGGTACGGCCAGGTAGCCAACAATGGTCAGTGCGCCCGCTACCAGAAAAGCCCAGAACAGGATCATGGCCAGCTTCGGGCTGTACAGCTCGGTCTCCGACTCCTCAGGTACCAGGTAGTAGGCCGCACCCATGAAGCCGAAGAGCAGCCAGACGATTAGCAGGTTGGTGTGCACCATGCGCGCCTGGTTAAACGGAACGTACGGAAAGGCCAGATCACCAATGACGTATTGCAACCCGAGGGTGATGCCAAAAATGATCTGCGCAGTAAACAGCGCCAGAGCCGCAACAAAGTAGTACTTGGCGACTCCTTGCGATTTGTATTGGAGAGTGATTGCTTGCATGTGAGGATTCCTTAAGTGTTCAGAGGTGCTTCAAGCATCAGCCTTCGATGTTCGGCGGCCAGTTCCCGTTGTTGATATTGCTGGTCCAGTGCAGGAACTCGGTAATATCGTCCAACTGTTCGGGCGTGAAGTTGAACTGGGGCATCCGTCTGCGACCCGGGATCTGGATCGGCTGGAGCGCAATCCAGGCCTTGATGAACTCCGGCCCGCGGCGCTTGTAGACGTTGCCCAGCTCCGGCGCAAAGTAAGCCCCTTCGCCCAGCAGCGTGTGGCAACCGATGCAGTTGCGTGTTTCCCACAGATGCTTGCCACGCACCACTTGGGCGGTGAGGGCCTGGGCGTTGGAGCGCTGAGGGATCTTGTGCTCACTGTCAAAGATCAGGGCAATAAATACAAGGATAAAGAAGACCGACCCGCCGTAAAACATGTTGCGGGCCATCTGCTTGGTAAATCCGCTGGCTTTGGGTTGACTCATCTTGGAACGCTCCGTAATAGTGATACACGGAGGTTAGGCGGCTCGCCTCGCGGCGTCCTTGAACTACTTCAAGAATTTATGCAAATGTCAAAGATCGACGCCTTGGCGCAAGGACCCAGACGGGTCGGGAATCAGCAAACAGGATAATGATCGTCGCAAGACAAAGCAGAGGTGACCACCACGAACGACCGCTCCCCAAGATCGTGGATGTCGGCTTTGGGCACTTTGTTGGCGTCCGCCGCCGGCCGGTTTCCGGCAGCGGACGTGGCGATGCAACGGATTGCGCGACGGACATGGAAGCTATCACCACTGTCGCTACCGCTGCATCGGCACCC
>CAIYGK010000169.1 GCA_903925725.1 uncultured beta proteobacterium
CCCGTTCGCCACTCGCCACCAGGATTGCTCCCGTGCTGCCGTTCGACTTGCATGTGTAAGGCATGCCGCCAGCGTTCAATCTGAGCCAGGATCAAACTCGATAGTTCGATCTTGAATTTTTGCGCAGATCTCTATGCAACTCATAAAAACGGAATTGAAGTGAACTTCACTTCTATTTCCATGAGCGTTTGCAAGTCAGTTAAGACTTGGTTCCGAAGAACTTGGCTTTTCGCCTCAAACGCCCACACTTATCGGCTGTATGTTGTTAAAGATCTGCCCTCTTGAACTTGACTTCCATCAAGCCCTTGCCCAGCGCTTCACTGTGATCAGCGAAGCCTTGTATTATGACACGGTTTTACGTTTTCAGTCAATATATCCGACAAAAATTTTTGTCAGTGGCAAACCCACTCATTACTCAACAGACCGAAAAACGCACTGTCCTTCAACAGGGGAGCCTTCCAGTGTAGCACCGTTTGGTGCATCCAGGACATTCACCTGTGGAAAGCGGGTCGATTCATTGCGCACTGGCGCCAAACGCTGGATTCTCTATGATGCTTAGTCGGCACCAGTTCTTGAATCGCCGCGACAACGACTTTGAGTTCTCACACCCCACACATCAGAACAGGAAAATTTATGAAGACATCAGCCTCCATCGCATTGATCGCCTCCGTGCTGGCTTTCACCACCACGGCATCAGCCCAGTTTGCGAAGCCAGATGACGCAATCAGATACCGAAAGAGCGCACTGTTTGTGATGCAGCAGAATTTCGGGCGCGTAGCCGCTATGGCCTCGGGCAAAGCGCCTTTTGACGCCAAGATCGTCGCCGACAGCGCCGCTGTAGCCGACTTCACCAGCAAACTTCCGTGGGCTGCATTTGGCGAAGGTACTGACAAGGGCGACACGCGCGCCAAGGCGGAAATCTGGAAAGAATCAGCCAAGTTCAAGGAGTACGCTGACAAAATGCAAGTCGAGATGTCAAAACTCGCAGTGGCAGCAAAGACTGGCAATCTTGATAACATCAAGGCGGCAGTCAATGCAACTGGTGGCACCTGCAAGACATGCCATGACGCTTATCGTAAAGACTGAGTAGTTTCCCGGACTCAGAGCTCGGACGGTTGATGTCCCCAGGCTAGCTGTGCTGGTAAGTCTGGCTGCCTCGTTTGCCACCAGTTTCCCAAGTATTCGGCGGCCAAGGTGCTTTGCGGCGTTGGCGTTAGCGCCTGTTTGATGGCACCGATGACCGGATACCGTCGCTAGTTTGACGGTCCCGCCCTGATGCGCGCAATTCCTGCATGCTGATGACTGGCTCCATGGAATGGTCACCTCCACTCTGCTTGTCCACTGGCTAAGGTCAGTGACGGGATGGCGCATGACGAACCCGAGCGCTCCACCATAAACGGGGGTCACTTACGCGGGAGTTCGGAAGCACCCCTATTTCCGTAAGATCGTGCCCAACGTTCTTTCTAACTACGGAGGACTGGTCGCCTACAAATCTAATGGGCTGCCGTCGGCAGAACCTTTACATCGGCACTGACGGGGCCCCCCCGTGCCAGAATGACCTGCTACACCTACCCCAGTTAGTTTAGAGAGCAACGAGGTAGGTATGAAGATCAACAATCAACCTAAGGCACAGATGCGTACAGCCAGAGATTCTGTCGATACAGGCGCATCGCAAGGAG
>CAIYGK010000170.1 GCA_903925725.1 uncultured beta proteobacterium
GCCTGCGCTGGGTGCCTGGCGCCTCTCAAAGCAGAAAGTACGAACCCGACTCAGCGCAGCGAGCGAGACGCTAGGTGCCACCTCTGTGCTCTGTGCCGACAAGACCGGCACCCTGACGGAAAACCGCATGACCGTGGCGCAGCTTTACGCCCAGGGTGACGCGCCGGCCGGTGAGCACCTGTCAATCAACTACGACAGCACGGCGCAATTGCCGGAAGCCTTTCATACACTGGTGGAGTATTCGATTCTGGCCAGTGTGGCTGAGCCTTTCGATCCGATGGAGAAGGCGTTTCATCGCCTCGGCCAGCACTTCCTGAAAGATACCGAGCACCTGCACCGCGACTGGGACTTGATGCAGGAGTACGGCCTGACCCCGGAGTTGCGTGCCATGTCGCATGTCTGGCGCTCGACCGAGGGCGACGACCACGTGGTAGCGGCCAAAGGCGCGCCGGAGGCGATCATCGACCTGTGTCATCTCGATGCCAGCGCGCAGGCGCCCATCGCGGCAGCGGCGCAGACCATGGCAGCGCAGGGCCTGCGTGTTCTGGGTGTGGCGCAGGCACGCTTTGCCGGCCAGCACTGGCCGGCCATCGAGCACGATTTCGAGTTTGAATTCGTCGGATTGCTGGGACTCGCCGATCCGCTGCGGCCAGAGATTGTGGCGGCGGTGGAGCAATGCAGAAGTGCCGGAATCAGGGTTGTGATGATCACGGGTGACTATCCGGCAACGGCACATGCCATTGCCAAGGCAGCGCAGCTTGATGTCAGCCAGGCTGATCAGATGTTGACGGGTGACGAAATGGCGGCCATGAGCGATGCAGAGCTGCAGCAGCGCATGAAGCGGGTCAGCGTTTGTGCCCGCATTGCCCCGCAGCAAAAGTTGCGCATCGTGCAGGCGCTCAAGGCCAATGGAGATATTGTGGCCATGACAGGAGACGGAGTGAACGACGCACCGGCCCTGAAAGCCGCGCACGTCGGTGTGGCCATGGGCGGACGTGGCACCGATGTCGCGCGCGAGGCGGCGGCGATTGTCCTGCTGGACGACAACTTTGCCTCCATCGTGCGTGCCGTTCGACTGGGCCGCCGCATTTTCGACAACCTGCGCAAATCCATGTCCTACATTCTGGCCGTGCATGTGCCGATTGCGGGAATGGCGTTGTTGCCCGTGTTGCTGGGTTGGCCGACGGTGCTGTTCCCGCTGCACATTGCCTTTCTGGAACTGGTGATTGACCCGGCGTGTTCCATGGTGTTCGAAAACGAGCCCTCCGAGTCGGACGTGATGCAGCGTCCGCCGCGCGATGCCCAGGCACCATTGTTTGCCGGTATGACCCTGTTGCTGGCCTTGCTGCAAGGCGTCGGCGTCCTGCTGGTCGTGATGGCAGCTTACGTGTGGTCAGCTGGCTGGTTGAGTGAGACAGGTGCCCGTGCTTTCGCCTTCAGCACACTTGTCACGGGCAACCTCGCGCTGATCTTCTCGAATCGTTCGCGCAGCGGGTCCTTGTGGGCATCGTTGCGGGTACCCAATCGCACCTTGTGGACTGTGTGCGCGGTAACTTTCTGCCTGCTGCTGCTGACGCTGTACCTGCCATGGCTGAGCAAGTTGTTCTTTTTTGCGCCGCTGTCGGGCGTCGACCTGCTGACGGCGTCTGTCTTGGGCCTGCTCAGCGTGCTTTGGTTTGAGGCACTCAAGCTGATTCAGCGTCAAGCTTCAACCAGGACCGGCACGCGTGGTGCCAGTGCGCACATCAACTCGTAGCCCACCGTGCCGGCGCAGTGCGCCACCTCATCAATGCTCAGCACCGCACCATTGCTGGCGCGACCCCACAACGTCACCTCAGTGCCAAAACCGGCTTGCGGCAGTGCCGTCAGATCGACCACCAGCATGTCCATGCTGACGCGCCCGACGGTGCAGCCGCGCAGACCATCGATCAGAACAGGCGTGCCGCTGGGGCAGACCCTGGGGTAGCCGTCAGCGTAACCGCAGGCAACGATGCCGATGCGCATGGCGTCCTTGGCAACAAAGGTGGAGCCGTAACCAACGCTGTCGCCGGGCGCCAGGTCCTGCGTGGCGATGATTCTTGCCGCCATAGTCATGGCGGGCTGCAAGTCCCATTCTGCGGCGCTGTGCTGCCCAAAGTCCGGCGCACTGCCGTAAATGGCAATACCCGGTCGCACCCAGTCAGACGCAAACTCACTGTGCCGCAGGGTGGCAGCGCTGTTGCAGACCGAACGCTCACCCGGCAGATCCCTGGTGACGGACGCAAAGACCGCCATCTGAGAGGCCACACCGCGCTCACCATCAGCGTCACTGAAATGCGTGATCAGTGAAATTTCATCAACTTGTGGCAGCGCATTCAGACGTGTCCAGGCGCTGCGATAGCGCTCGGGTGTGAAGCCAAGCCGGTTCATGCCGGAATTCATTTTCAGAAAGACCCGGTGCGGCACATTGGTCTTGTGGCTGGCCAGCATGCCAATCTGCTCATTGCAGTGCACCGTGTGCCAGAGGCCCAGTCGCGAGCACAGTTCGAGGTCGCGCAATTCGAAGACACCTTCGAGAAGCAGAATCGGGCCACGCCAGCCCAGGGCGCGCACGCGCTGCGCCTCCTCCAGATCAAGCAGGGCAAAGCCATCGGCCGCGCGCAGCCCCTCAAAGGCGCGTTCGATGCCGTGCCCGTAAGCATTGGCTTTGACGATCGCCCAAACCCTGGCGTCCGGGGCTCGGGCGCGACAACGCGCCAGATTGTGACGCAGGGCGGCTGTATGGATGGTGGCGAGTATCGGGCGCGGCATGGTGCTATGGAGCTTGAGGGACCGGAGTCCCGATTTTGACAGCTACAGACGTGCTATAACCCGGCATCGTTGCAAGACCTCTCAAGAAGCAATTAATCCCTCCATCGTGTCGGCGACGCTGACACGCCTCTGCAGACAATGAAACGCGGCTTTTTTACCATCATGTCGGCGCAGTTTTTCAGCTCGCTGGCGGACAATGCCTTGTTTGTCGCTGCGGTCCAACTGCTGCGAACCAGCTCCGCACCGGAGTGGCAGCAAGCGGCTCTGGTACCAATGTTTGCGCTGTTCTACGTGATACTTGCGCCTTTCGTCGGCGCCTTTGCGGATTCCATGCCCAAAGGGCGTGTCATGCTGATCAGCAACTTCATCAAAATCGGGGGCTGCCTGATGATGCTGTTTGGCACGCACCCCCTGATGGCGTACGCCATTGTGGGTCTGGGTGCCGCCGCCTACTCGCCCGCCAAATATGGCATCCTCACCGAATTGCTGCCCGCCTCACAACTTGTCAAGGCCAACGGCTGGATTGAAGGCCTGACGATTGGCTCCGTCATCCTTGGCTACGTGGTCGGCGGTCAACTGGTCGGGCCAGCGCTGTCACCCCTGTTGCTGTCGTTTGATTTCCCGGTACTGGATACCGGGATAGAGACCGCGCCCGAAGCCGCCATCAGCGCACTGATCTTTGTCTATCTGCTGGCCGCCTGGTTCAATACCCATATCCCGCTGACCGGTGTCGAAATGCGTGCCATGCCGAGGCGCTTGACTTCCTTGTTGCCTGATTTCTGGACCTGCCATACCCGCCTGTGGCGCGACAAACTGGGCCAGATTTCTCTGGCTGCAACCACCCTGATCTGGGGTGTGGCCGGCAATCTGCGCTACATCGTCCTGGCTTGGGCCGCAGCGGCCCTAGGCTTCAGTGTGACTGCGGCGTCGAACCTGACAGGTGTGGTGGCGATCGGCATGGCGGTAGGCGCTCTAGTGGCGTCGCTGCGCATGCGGCTCGAAGACGGACCCCGCGTGATCACGCTGGGCATCGGCATGGGCCTCTTGATCATCATGCTGATCTTCATTACCAACGTCTGGGTGGCAGCGCCGTTCCTGATTCTGCTCGGTGCGCTGGGCGGTTTTCTGGTGGTGCCAATGAATGCACTGTTGCAGCACCGGGGTCACAATCTGATGGGAGCCGGGCGCTCGATTGCGGTGCAGAATTTCAACGAGCAGGCCTGTATCCTGGCGCTTGGTGCCGCCTACAGCCTGTCAACCGGTCTGGGTCTGCCGACCTTCGCGGCGATCACCGCCTTTGGTCTGGTGATCGCCGGTTTCATGTGGTTCATCCGGCGCTGGCATCGCCGCAACTGCACTCTGTATCGCACCGAGGTTGAACACCTGCTGGACATTGCCCGCAACGACAAGCTTGAAGGCTGATGTCAAGTCGCGTCCTGGCTGCGGCGGCGCTGCTTCTTAACGCCTTTGTCTTTGGGCTGTCCTGGTGGCCGTTTCGCGCACTGCAGAGCCAGGGACTGCATCCTCTGTGGGCTACCAGCATGACCTTGGGTATGGCGCTGGTCTGTCTGCTGCTGTTGCGGCCCAAAGCCTGGCGTGGCTTGATCAGCCACCCCCAACTCTGGGGTTTGCTGCTGGCATCGGGCCTGACCAACGTCTGCTTCAACTGGGCGATAACGATAGGCGATGTGGTGCGCGTTGTCCTGCTGTTCTATCTGATGCCGGCCTGGGTGGTCTTGCTGGCCTGGCCTTTGCTGGGTGAAAAGCCCAGCCGGGCTTCGCTCTTTCGTCTGGCGCTCGCGCTGACTGGGGTCGTGATAATTCTGAAATCATCGGCTTCGTCCTGGCCGTTGCCGCAGAGTCTGGCCGACTGGCTGGCTTTGGCGGGAGGCTTGTGCTTTGCCCTGACCAATATCCTGCTGCGCAAACTGAACCAGACACCGGGTGACGGGCGCATGCTCGCCATGTTTGCTGGCGGAACCCTGATGGCCACTGGCGCCGCCTTGCTGGGCCAGAATTGGGGAGTGGTGACGGCGCTGCCAACGCCTGAATTGAGTTGGTCGGCGCTGGCACTGTTTACTGGCCTGGCGATGCTGGTGGCCAATCTGGCACTGCAATACGGGGCTGCGCATCTGAATGCCAGTACGACTTCCATCATCATGCTCTCGGAGGTAGTGTTTGCCAGTGTTTCGTCGGTGCTGCTGGGCAGCGGCGAGTTGTCAATGCGTACCCTGCTGGGTGGAGTCCTTATTGTTCTTGCGTCATTGCTGTCAGTGCTATCGTTCGGCAAACGCTGAGGAGCCCTGACCCATGAGCACTGTTTACGATTTTGAAGCCCTGCAGATCAATGGCAAATCCGTTGCCCTGAGCCAGTTCAAGGGCAAGGCGATGTTGATCGTCAACACCGCCAGCGCCTGCGGCTTCACGCCGCAGTTTGCAGGGCTGGAAGAACTGCACAAGGCTTATGGCAAGAAGGGTCTGGTGGTGCTGGGCTTCCCCTGCAACCAGTTTGGCGCGCAGGACAGTGGCAGCAATGGCGAGATCGCCGAGTTCTGCCAGTTGAACTACGGCGTGAGCTTTCCCATGATGGCCAAGATCGATGTCAACGGTGCCAAGGCGCATCCGCTGTACCAGTGGCTCGCCGCCGAGGCGCCGGGTCTGCTGGGCAGCAAATCAATCAAGTGGAACTTCACCAA
>CAIYGK010000171.1 GCA_903925725.1 uncultured beta proteobacterium
ATCACATCGACCTGTACCAGTTGCACGGCTTTGATCCCCTCACACCTCTGGAAGATGTGCTCTGCACTCTCAACGACATGGTGCGTTCGGGCAAGGTGCGCTACATCGGCCTGTGCAACATGGCGGCCTGGCAGATCATGAAGGGACTGGCGATATCAGACAGAAACCACTGGGCGCGCTTCGAGAGCGTACAGGCTTACTACACGATTGCGGGACGCGACCTGGAGCGCGAAGTGCTGCCGCTGCTGCGGGACCAACAGCTTGGCCTGATGGTATGGAGCCCGCTGGCCGGGGGCCTGCTCAGCGGCAAGTTTGCCCCTGACGGCAGCGGACCCGAAGGAACCCGGCGCGCCAGCTTTGACTTTCCGGTCGTCGACAAGCCGCGCGCCTTTCGCGTGCTGGACGTGATGCGACCCATCGCGCTGCGCCATCAGGCGACGGTCGCACAGGTCGCATTGGCCTGGTTGCTGAG
This sequence comes from uncultured beta proteobacterium, assembly GCA_903925725.1. Lineage (GTDB taxonomy): Bacteria > Pseudomonadota > Gammaproteobacteria > Burkholderiales > Burkholderiaceae_C > Rhodoferax. The sequence goes on from CAIYGK010000171.1 coordinate 473, forward strand.
CCGCAAGCAGGTCAGCACGGTGATTCTGGGCGTCAGAACACCTGAACAGCTGACAGACAATCTGGGCGCGAGTCAACTTGAACTCGACTCTGAAGAGCTGAAGATCCTCGAAGAGGTCAGCGCCCTGCCGTCCGAATATCCGGGCTGGATGCTGGCACGTCAAGCCCAGAGTCGCACCACACCACCAGTGAGGAAATGAACACATGAACGGTTCCATGATCGCCATCGAGAGTCACGATGGCAAGTCATTTGGCGGCTATCTTGCCCTGCCTCCCCTCGGACGCGGCCCGGGCCTGATCGTCATTCAGGAAATCTGGGGCGTTAACGCTCATATACGTGCTGTGGCCGATCAGTACGCACTTGACGGTTACGTGGTGCTGGCACCGGACATTTTCTGGCGTCAGGAGAGCAGTGTGGACTTGGCCTATGACGAAGCCGGCACGCAGAAAGCCTACCAGTTGATGCAAGGGCTCAATGGACCCGACGCGGTCGCAGACCTTGTGGCCAGCGCGGGGGCGCTACGCCAGCGCAGCGAAGTTAGCGGCAAGGTCGGCGTGGTCGGTTTCTGCATGGGTGGACGCCTGGCCTACCACTTGGCTGCAACCGGCGCCGTCGATACGGCAGTCTGCTACTACGGCGGCGGCATTCAGAATCACCTAGAACTTGCTGGCTCCATCAGCGTGCCCATCCTGTTCCACTACGCAGCACTGGACAACCACATCCCGCCCACTGCTGTGACGGCGGTGCAGGCCGCCTTCGAGGGTCACGCCAACGCGCGCGTCCAAGTCTACGAAGGCGCCGAGCACGGATTCAATTGCTGGGGCCGGCCCATGTACCAGCAGAAAACCGCCGCGCTGGCGCGTGGCCGTACCCTTCAGTGGCTGTCAAACCATCTGGGCTGATACGCTGGTTATTGCGACAGGATCCAGTCCGCCAGATTCTTCAACGCCACCGGGTCCTTGGTGTTGATCACCTTGTGCTCTTCGTCGGCACCATCTTCATTCTTGACCTTGGGCGCGGTCGTGATCTGCTTGATTACCTTGTCCTGACCGTCAGCCTTGCCCTTGTACTTGAGGGCAATCTTTTTCAGCGCCGGACCCGACTTGGTCTTGTCCACCGAGTGGCACTTCGAGCACTCATTTTTCTTGAACAGGGCTTGCGCCGCGTCAACATCTACGGCGGCATGTGCCGGCAGCCAGGCAGCCAGAGCCAGCAAGGCCGAGCCACTGATAAGGGAGAGAGAAAACTTCTTCATTTGGAACTCCTGAAAGCCCATGATTGAGCCTCATGTACTCAACGCCCTGCCCGCTCACACTGATGACGGCAGAAACCTTTGCTTACAGCCATTTACCTGGGAGCCGATCGAGCCCACAGCAAGTATGATGAAAACACGGCCAACCCACTTCAAGATCCATCACCATGTTTGACCATCTCCAGCCATTTCTCACCCACTGGGCCATCACTGCAGTCTCGCTTTGGTTGGCAGGGCGCGTCTTCCAGGGAATTCGTTTCGCCGATGCGTCGTCGCTGATCTTCGCTGCGCTGCTGCTGGGCTTTGCCAACGCCATCGTGAAGCCCTTGCTGATTGTGCTGACACTACCTCTCACGCTGCTCACGTTCGGTCTGTTCCTGCTGGTGATCAATGCGCTGATGATGATGCTCGTCTCGTCACTGGTGCGCGGCTTCAAGGTATCGAGCTTCTGGACTGCTTTCTTTGCCAGCATCTTTATTTCCGTACTCAGTTTCCTGATTGACGCTTTCCTCATCAGCAGCAGCCCATCCGAGACGATCCAGATGCCGCACAACGGCGTCTGGCTCTAGCCACAGCAACCCCGATGCAGGCTGAAACGTCGGTCCGCACGGATCCGTTTGAGTCGCTCAATGCCGAGCAGCGTCAGGCCGCCGAGCATGGTGTGGGCGAGCATGCTGCAGATGAGCGGGCACTGCTCATCATTGCCGGTGCTGGTTCTGGCAAAACCAATACGCTAGCCTACCGTGTCGCCAGACTCATCGTTGATCAGGTCGATCCGCAATGCATCCTGTTGCTGACCTTCTCGCGCCGCGCCGCGGCCGAGATGGAGCGCCGTGTCGGCAGCGTGCTGAACCGGGTGCTGGGGCTGGGCGCTGGGCGTGGCCTGCCAGCGCTGCCCTGGTCTGGCACGTTTCACAGCGTGGCGGCACGCCTGTTGCGTGACTACGCGCCGCGCATCGGTCTGGATGAGTCCTTCACGATCCATGACCGGGGCGACTCCGAAGACCTGCTCAACCTCGTGCGCCACGAACTCGGTCTGTCCACCGGCAAAAAGCGCTTTCCCCAAAAAGGCACCTGTCTGTCGATCTACTCACGCGTGGTGAACAGCCAGCGGTCGCTA
>CAIYGK010000172.1 GCA_903925725.1 uncultured beta proteobacterium
GCAAACAAGGCTTCGCGCGAACCGCTGATTGGCAGCATCTGTGTCGCCGGGCTAACCGTGAGTTGATAACGCAACTGCAACCAGTGGGCGAAGGCGTCGCGTAGGGCCGGCTCACCAGCAGTGGCAGGGTAACTCGCCAGACCGCTAGGTGTACTCGTGATGGCGTCAATCATCGCCTGTCGGATGAAGGTCGGTGTCGGGTGCCTTGGCTCGCCCATACCCAGGCTGATATGGGTCATCGCCGGATTCGGCGTGACATCGGCAAAGAGCTGGCGCAAGCGCTCAAAAGGGTAAGGCTGCAGAAGGGAAAGGAGTGAATTCATGGGCGTTGATTATCCCGCTTGACGTTAAGCCGCGATGCTGGAGTTCTGGCCCGGTCGGGCGCCCAGCTACTTCTTCTTCCGGGTCGTCGCAGCCTTTGTGGGTGGGGGTGCCTTGACGGCATCGCCCAGCACCGTTTTCAAGGGACAGATTTTGACAACGGGGCACTTGCTGCATCCGGCGACGACGGCAATGGGACAAATAGTCATGTCGGTTCCTGTGCTGAGTTCGGAGTGAACATCGCTAGTATGCACTCGATTCAGGGTAACATGACCCCCATGCTCTGGACAACTTTACCGACTGCTGAATCTGCCAGTACGGCCGGGAGCAACCATGCTTAGAACGACTATGGAGCCAATCAAAGTACTGATCGTAGATCCTCAAAGAATCATCCTTGCCGGGTTGCAGCTTCTGATTCAGAGTGACGCTCGCTTCGTCGTCAGTGGTGTCGCTACCAATCGGGCGGAAGCACTGGAACAGATCAGCCTGCAAGATCCCGATGTGATCGTACTTGAGTTGGTCATGGGTGAAGACAATGGCCTGTACATGATTCCCGTCTTTGCTGCTGCGTGCAAAGCGAAGATTGTCATCTTGACTGGCAGTCGGAACCTGTCGCTGCACGATCAGGCGGTGATCGCCGGGGCGAGAGGAGTATTGGCAAAGGATGAACTGCCCAATTCCCTCTTCACCGCCATTGAGAAAATTCAGCAAGGTGAGTTGTGGGTGAACCGCAACGCCACTGCGCGTATCCTGCTAGAAATCGCGAAGGCGAACGCGCCCAGGAAGGCCGTTCCGGAAGAGAAGAAACTGGCAAGTCTGACGAAGAAGGAAACGAGGGTGTTACAGACGGTTGTGGCGTCGTCTGACAAGCAACTCAAGGTGGTTGCCGATGATTTGTGCATCAGTCAGCACACGCTGCGTAATCACCTGGCTGCAATTTATGAAAAACTCGGTGTGACGAGTCGTCTTGAACTCTATATCTTTTGCAACAAGCACGCCCCGGCCAAGGCAAATGTCAGTTCATTTCCTTCATGACCTGGCTCAGTATCTTGACACCGAGACCAAAGCGCTGATCAATTTTCTCAACCCGAATCACTTCGCCTTCGCAACACAACTTGAGTTTCCCGCCCGGGGTGTCCAGATCCACCCAGAAATCAATGTGTGAACCGGGCGCACATTCCTCGTCCTGGACAATGAACAGTCCACTCACACTGACGTCCCGGGTAACCCCGGTCACGCCGTTCACGCAAGTTGGCAAAGCTGTGCTGTATCTCTTGCCGCGCTGCTGCTTGGGAAAGCCGGTGGCCTCGAACGTGGTCGCTCCGAATTTGCTTGTGCCAAATTTGCTGGGCCTGAACTTATTCATGGTGACCTCAACTTTCTGAATGTGACATACCCTGGAACTCGTCGCACTGACAGATATTCTATGCAATTTGAGGAAGGCATTTCCGTGTCGGAACAGATTGGTGGGAGAAACGTCAAACGCGGCTGGATGCGCGGCGTCTGCTCGCGGTGAATCCAATGAGGCCAAGCCCGGCCAGCAGCATGGCATAGGTTTCTGGTTCAGGCACTGGGGTAACGGAAGTCATGCTGGCGACCAGATAGTCCTGGTTTGTCGAACTGGTATACAGATTGAAAGAATACTGTGTCGGCCCGGCAACGCCATTTTTTGCATTGCTGATCATTGAACTGGCAAGTGCAACGACGTTCTTGTCTGTTGTGCCCGTGCTTTGCACCTGGCCTGATGACAGTTTGCCGTCGTCCTTCGCCAACTCCCACAAGGCAAGCTGGAACGCCGCGCTGTTGACATTGCTGCCGCTGGTGCTGGCAAAGGATTGAGAATAGAGCTTGGAGACGTCGCTCGCCTGAGAACTGCCCAAGGCGCTCAGCGATGAAGTGGAATAAGAGACTGGCGTACTCGAGGACCACTGAAAGGGATCAATGCAATAGGCCAGAAATGAAGTCCCACTGGATATGGAACCCCCGGAGACGCTGGCGCCGGTCGTGATATTGAGCGAGCCTGCGAAGTAGTCTCCGGCACCTGCCTGGACCGGCAACTGCAGATTGAGGGTTTGACCCGAAACCGTGCTGTTTTCGCTGATGTACACCGACTGACCAGAGTTCTGACCGTCGGCAAGTGAAGCGGTACTGATCATCGACAGCGACACCATCGCAGTCAAAGCAAAGAAACGATTCAGCTTGGTTGTCATGGGAACTCTCCGAAAGTTGGTTGTCGCTGATTCGTTTCAGCGATGAGACAATTTTCGGAGCGCTACCCTGCAATGTGAATGGTTGCAGCGAACCCTTTAACTAGTAGCTTTGCCTTAGGGTATTCCTGTTTTTAAGTGGTACACAACTACCAGGAGATCTGGTAGTCACAGTCAAGACACGGGCTGGCTGTCACGCGCCTTTGACCGCAATACCCTTGAATTCCCCGCTAGCGATTCGCTTCTCCCATTCGGCCGGGCCGGTGATATGGGCACTTGTGCCGCCGGCATCCACCGCCACCGTCACCGGCATGTCGACGACGTCAAATTCATAGATCGCCTCCATCCCGAGGTCGGCGAAACCAAGCACCCTGGCTGTCTTGATAGCCTTGCTGACAAGGTAAGCGGCGCCGCCGACGGCCATCAGGTAAGCGCTCTTGTGCTTCTTGATCGCCTGGATCGCGACCGGCCCACGCTCGGCCTTGCCTATCATGGAGATCAGTCCGGTCTGACTCAGCATCATCTCAGTGAAGCCGTCCATGCGCGTGGCCGTCGTTGGACCTGCCGGGCCAACCGCTTCACCTTTGACAGGATCAACAGGGCCTACGTAGTAGATCACCCGGTTGGTAAAGTCGACTGGTAGTTTCTCGCATTTGGCCAGCATGTCCTGGATGCGCTTGTGTGCCGCATCGCGGCCCGTGAGCATCTTGCCGTTGAGCAGCAGGGTGTCGCCCGGCTTCCAGCTTGCCACTTGTTCCTTGGTGAGTGTGTTGAGGTCAACCTTTTTGCTCTTCACATAGTCGGGTGTCCATTGCACGTCGGGCCACAAATCGAGAGAGGGTGGGTCAAGATAGACCGGGCCGCTGCCATCCATCACAAAGTGCGCGTGCCTCGTTGCGGCGCAGTTGGGAATCATGGCTACCGGCTTGCCAGCGGCGTGGGTCGCGTACATCTTGATTTTGACATCAAGTACGGTGGTGAGACCCCCCAGACCCTGCGCCCCGATCCCGAGTGCATTGACCTTTTCGAACAGTTCAAGACGCAGCGCCTCTGTCTTCGTAAGCGCCAGGCCAGCCGACGACTTCGCCTGCAACTCGTACATGTCAAGATCTTCCATCAGACTCTGCTTGGCCATCAGCACGGCCTTTTCTGCCGTGCCACCGATGCCGATTCCGAGCATCCCTGGCGGGCACCAACCCGCGCCCATCGTCGGAACCGTCTTGAGGACCCAGTCGACTACCGAATCGCCCGGGTTCAGCATGACCATCTTGCTCTTGTTTTCGCTTCCGCCACCCTTGGCTGCCACAGTTACTTCGAGCGTGTTGCCGGGCACGATTTCAGTGAAGATCACAGCGGGCGTGTTGTCCTTGGTGTTTTTGCGAGCAAACTGTGGGTCATCCACGACGCTGGCGCGCAGCGTATTGTCCGGGTGGTTGTAGGCGCGGCGTACGCCCTCATTGACTGCATCGTCCAGACTGCCCGTGAATTCACCCCAGCGCACATCCATGCCAACTTTCAGAAATACGTTGACGATTCCGGTATCCTGACAGATCGGCCGGTGCCCGATGGCACTCATCTTGCTGTTGGTCAGGATCTGCGCGATCGCGTCTTTCGCTGCCGGACTCTGCTCGCGTTCGTAGGCACGGGCCAGATGTGCAATGTAGTCGGCCGGGTGGTAGTAGCTGATGTACTGTAAAGCTGCTGCTACGCTCTCAATTAAATCAGCTTGCTTAATGA
>CAIYGK010000173.1 GCA_903925725.1 uncultured beta proteobacterium
CCATAAATGGCATCACAGCAGCGAGCAAAGTCTATGACGGCAAGACCAGCGCCACGATCAATGCCAGCGCTGCAAGCTTGAGAGGAATCGTCAGCGGCGACAGCGTCACGGTCTCTGGCGGAACCGGAGCCTTTGCCGACAAGAACGCTGGCGGTGGCAAGACGGTCAGCATTACCGGGCTGAGCCTGGGTGGAGCGGACGCAGGCAACTACAGCTTCAGCAGCACGACAACCACAACCACAGCAGACATCAGCAAGGCAGCGATCAGCGCCATAAATGGCATCACAGCAGCGAGCAAAGTCTATGACGGCAAGACCAGCGCCACGATCAATGCCAGCGCTGCAAGCTTGACCGGAATCGTCAGCGGCGACAGCGTCACGGTCTCTGGCGGCACCGGAGCCTTTGCCGACAAGAACGCTGCCACAGGCAAGACCGTCACGATCAGCGGCCTGAGCCTGGGCGGAACGGACGCAGGCAACTACAGCTTCAGCAGCACGACCGCCACAACCACAGCAGACATCAGCAAGGCAGCGATCAGTGGCGTGAGTGGCGTCACCATCAAGGACAAGGTTTACGACGGGACCACCGTTGCAACTGCAGTCACAACTGGGGCGAGCCTGACCGGTATGGTCAGTGGCGACCAGGTCACGATTGGCACCCTGAATGCCGTTTTTGCTGACCGTAACGCAGGCACTGGCAAGGCCGTGAACCTGAGTAACCTGACCTTGAGCGGTGCGGATTCAAGCAATTACACACTGTCGGGCACCATTGCGCCTGCCACCGGCAACATCACGGTGCGACCGCTTTCAACATGGACCGCTTCCGGCAGCGGCTCATGGGGTTCCGCCGGTAATTGGGATGCATTGCCGGATGGCTCCAACGTGCTGGCGGTATCGATACCGGCAGGCGTTTCTGTAAGCTATGACGCTTCGGTCGCTGCGACGCAACTTCAGTCGCTCAGTGCTGCCGGTGGCTTGTCGGTGACTGGCGGCCAGTTGTCGATTGCCAGCGGCTTGAGTACATCGCAGTACAGCCAGAGCGGCGGCTCCCTCAGCCTTGCTGGCGCGATGAACGTTAGCGCAAGCTTCAACCAGACCGGTGGCACCATTGCGGCCAGCGGACCGGTCAGCATTGCGCAAAACGCCGGCAATTTGATGGTTGGCTCTATCAGTGCGCCGGCCATCAGCCTGATTGCATCCGCGGGAAGCATTGGCCAGACTGGCGCTCTCGTGACGTCAGGCTTGCTTTCAACGCAATCCTCGGCGAGCACGCTGCTTAACGACGCCGGCAACCGGATCAAGGCCTTCAAAGCAGTGAGCAGCGGCACGGGTGACATTGCATTGACCAATGTCGGCGTTATGGATGTGCAGGGCATCAGCACAACTGCGGGCAATATCACGGTCGTGGACACCGGCGGCATCAGCACATCGGGCAAGGTGCTTGCCAATGGAGGCAAGGTCTCCATGACGGCCAACAGCCCGCTGACCATAGGCACCGATGGCGTCACAGCGACTGGCGATATCTCACTGGTGGCCACCAATCTGACCAGTTCTGGCAACATGACGCTTAATGGGCCACTGGTCTCCAGCGCGGGTGCAGTGAGCATGAATGCTGCGAGCAACTTTGTGCAAAACGCCAGCGTCTCGGCGGCGCAAGGGATTTCGGTCAGCGCTGGCGGCACAGTGACGCTGGGTCCGAACGCCACGAGTTTTGGCAACCCCGTGAGCTACAGCAGCCAGGGAACGCCCGTCGCTGCACCGCTAGGGTCCCAGACATCAAGTGGCAGTGCGCCAACTGACTATGTTGCGGTCTTCCTGACCCAATTCGAAAGCGCTGTCGTTGCGCAAGAAACTCTTGGCGTTCAGCTACCCGGTGTGACCGACAAGGATAAGGACAAGGAAAAGAAGACGACCACTGCCGAGGGTGATATATGCTTGCGTTGATCGGGGTCTGGACGGCGCAGCTTTGGCGAAGTTTGGTTCTAGGAAGCCTGCTCCTGACGGTGTGTCTGGGGGCGCTGGCGCAACCAGCTGGTGAGGTTGAATTTGCCCGAGGTGTTGGTTTTGCCCAGACTCAAGGGCAATTGCCGCGTATTCTGGGCAAGGGTTTGCGGCTCATGGAGGGTGACCGCCTGACGATAGCGGATGACTCTGCGGCAATCATCAAGTTGCAGGATGGAACCCGAATGACGCTGCGGCCCAATTCGGAAATGATCGTGCAGCAGTATCAGTTCAAGGAGGGCGCTGAAGACAACAGCATGGTTTTGCAGTTACTGCGCGGAGGCTTTCGGGCTGTGACTGGTTCGATTTCAAAGGATTCACCGGACGCTGCCAAGATCCAGACCGCCAACGCCACCGTTGGTATCCATGGGACTGACTTTGACGCCCGTTTATGTGCCCAGGATTGCAAGGCCGAATCCTCCAAAGCGACCGAGAAAGCGCGCCCGAATACCATAACGGCGAGTGCCAAATTGATCTCTGCGCAAGGAGAGATCAGCGCAACCGACAGCAACGGGACCAAGCGCAAACTGGTGGAGGGTGCCAGTGTTTACCAAGGCGAAACGGTGGAGACCGGCGCAGTCAGCAAGGGCGTTCTGATTTTTCGCGATGAGAGTCGGCTGACACTTGGCGCCAGCACCCACTTCAAGGTTGACGGATTTGTGTTTGATGAAAAGAACCCAACGGAAGGGCGCTTTTTTGTCTCGCTGCTGCGCGGTTCCATGCGCGCCCTGACCGGCTTGATTGGCAAGGCCAACAATCGCAATGTGGGTTTCACGACCGACACCGCGACCATCGGGATACGCGGTACGGGCCTTGATCTGGACTGCGCCTCGGCCGGCAGTTGCAGTTTCTTTACGTGGCTCGGCACGATTGTGGTTTCACCCAAGGGGCAGACAGCCTTGCAGACGCTGCAAGCCGGACAGGGTTTGTTCGTCAGCCGCACTGTGATTCGACCGTTGACTGCGCCAACCCTGGAAAGGCTGCAAAGACCTGACACCGTTCCGGTCAACATGAAGCAGTTGTTCATCAGTGGCGGTGTCTCATCTGACGACGTGGGCCTGTTTGTCACCGTGCGCGATGGGCATATTGAGGTGACTTCTTCGAAAGAGACGCTTCAGCTCGGGCGCGGTGAAACCGGTTTTGCCGGCAACGATGGTCTGACCGGGCGACCAGTTGATACGCCATTGTTCATTCAGCTTGACAGGGTGCCATTGCCCAATAGTCCGAATCCGATGTTACTGAGCGTTGTCGGGGACATCAAGAATCGGTCCAACAACATATGTCGCTAGAGGTGATGTTTTCCATGCAAAGTTTGTCCAGGACCGTCGTGGCGGCATCGGTCTTCTTGCTGTGGCACGGCAGCGGTATTGCGCAGCAGACCATGCCCGAAGCCACAGGTGCAACGGCACGCTTTCCCATCAGTGGTTTTGAAATCCATGGCGAGAGCCCTTTGTCACAGGAGGAGTCCTCCCGTGTGCTGTCACCCTTTATCGGACCCGACGGCACTTTGGTCACGTTGCAAAAGGCGACCGCCGCGCTGGAGGCCGAGCTCAAGGCCAAGGGTTTCGCATTACTGCGGGTCTCATTGCCACCGCAGGAGGTGGGCGACAAGGTTACCTTGCAGGTAGTGAAGTTTGTCATTGGCAAAGTCACTGTGGAAGGGCAGTCCCAATACAGCGAGGCCAACATTCGCGCCAGTGTGCCGGAGTTGCGCGAGGGACAGGCGCCCAACTTCAGGCTGCTCGCGGTGCAGACTGCGATTGCCAATGAGAGCCAGGGAAAGCAGCTGCAGGTATCGTTGAAGGAGTCTGAGGAAGCTGACAAGATTGACGCCAGGCTCTTGGTGAGCGAATCCCATCCCCTGCATTTTTCAGCCAGCCTGTCGAACACGGGGTCGGAGTCCACGGGTCAGGATCGCCTCTCGCTGATAGCGAGCCACTCCAATTTGTTTGATCTTGACCATCAGTTTTCTCTGGCCTACACGACCTCTCTTGAACGGATCAAGGACGTCACGCAGCTGGGCGTGAATTACCGAATTCCCCTGTACCGACAGGGCGGAGTGATTGGATTGGCTTACACGAGTTCCGACGTGGTCGGAAGTTTTGGTACTTTTAACAGTACTGGCGCCGGGCAGACGCTGGGGGTCAATTACAGCCAATATCTGGAGCCCGATGGCGGACGTCGAAGCCATGTGACAGTCGCGCTGGATCAAAAGTTGTTCAATGCATCCATGGTCAACGGCGTTGTGGTTCCCGGCCAGCTTGAGCGCGGTAGCCGGCCGCTTACCCTGGGCTATACCGTGCGGGTTGAATCCGATACTTCCGTGTGGGGCTACAACGCAGACCTTGCCGTCAATTTACCGGGGAGCAGCGGCAACAACTTGGCGGCTTATCAGAGCGAGGACATTCGGATCAGTAATGAGTACTGGAAGTTGATACGTGGCGGCGCGAATTACTTGAGTTCGTTTGCGTCAGACTGGACCTGGGGAATTCGGGGTCAGTTCCAGTACAGCGCAGACGCGCTGATCTCTGGTGAACAATTCGGCCTGGGCGGCAGTTCTTCAGTGCGCGGCACCGGTGAGCGTGCTATCGCGGGTGACAGCGGATTGTTTGCTTCGCTCGAGGTTACCAGCCCCGAACTCACTCCGGGACTGCGCGGAATTGGTTTCCTTGATGTCGGCTGGTTGCGTAACAACAACCCGGATGCAGGCACGAACAAGCCTGGTGATGATCGCTTATTCAGTGTTGGCCTCGGGCTGCGCTACGTCTCTGGCTCTTACGCGGTGACTGCGGACTGGGGTCGCTTGATTACCGGCAGTGTCCTGCCGATGACCAGCGGCGCCAGCGTTCCCCAATCTGGTGATCAAAAGCTCCACGTCAGTTTGACAGCCAGTTTTTGAAGGAGCGGCCGCAGATGAAGTTCATTGGCTACTTCAGGCGTCACTCACTGCGGATTGGCATCAGCCTGATGATGGTGTTGCCGCTGCTGCTCAATTCCCAAGGTGTCTTCCATGTCGACTGGATCGAACGGCTCGAAGATCGTGCTTACGATATTCGACTGTTGGCGAATATGCCCGGCGGCGTGGATTCGCGCGTCGTGATTGTCAACATTGATGAAAAAAGTCTGCAAGAGGAGGGGCACTGGCCTTGGTCCCGAAACCGCTTGGCAAAGCTGGTCGATCTGCTGTTTGACCGCTACAAGATTGATGTTCTGGGCTTCGACATTTTTTTTGCAGAGCGCGATGAAAGCTCTGGGTTGAAGCAACTAGAAGCTCTGGCGCGCTCCGAACTGGCGGCCGATCCGGGATTCAAATCGACGCTGGGCAGGCTCAAGCCGAAACTTGACTATGACCTGCTTTTTGGAGACAGTTTGAAGAATCGGCGGGTCGTCCTCGGTTACATATTTCAAGATGCCGAGTCGGCGATGATCGGTGACCCGAATGCACCGCTGGCCCCATCTAAAGTGACTGGTAAGGTTGCCGTCGGGGCGCTGCCGAAACCTGCCCTTACCCGCAACAGTATTGATATCGGCAGGGTGGGTGCCGTCGTTGCAGGTGGATTTACGGGGAATTTGCCTGAGCTGCAGGCAAATGCCATGGCTGGAGGTTTTTTTTCGGCGCCGCTGGTCGATGTCGACGGTGTATTTCGTCGACAACCTATGCTCCAGATGTACAACGGTGAGTTGTATGAGTCCTTGTCTTTGGCTGTGGCCAGACTGAGTTTGGACAAAGAGCCGATCAGTCTCGGCCGCAGTCAAGGGGACCAGACCGAGCTCGGGGTCGAATATGTCAAGCTCGGCCAGGATCCAAGGAAGGATTTTCAGTACTGGGTTCCGGTCGACCAGCATATGGCCGCATTGATTCCTTATCACGGTCGGCAGGGGAGTTTTGCCTACGTTTCTGCAACGGATGTGCTGCAGGGAACGGTCAACCCTGAAATTCTTCGCAATAAGATTGTGCTGATAGGGTCTACGGCACCCGGCTTGAAGGACCTGCGCTCCACGCCAATGCAGCAGGTTTATGCCGGTGTCGAAATGCATGCGAACCTGATCGTGGGCATCATCGATCGCAACATCATGGGGCGCGCGCCCAATGCGCCGAGCTATGAATTTGGGATGCTCTTCATGGTTGGGGTGTTGCTGGCGCTTGTTCTGCCAGCTTTCGGGCCTTTTAAGGCGACGATGATGTTTGCTGCGTTGATGTCTTGCTTGGTCGGATTTGACTCGCTGTGGTGGTCCTCCTACAACGAAGTCCTGCCCCTCGCATCAATCCTGCTGCTGGCGACATTGCTCTTTGTCTTCAACATGGTCTACGGCTACTTCTTCGAGTCCCAC
>CAIYGK010000174.1 GCA_903925725.1 uncultured beta proteobacterium
CGTCTGTTCACGTCGGTAATTTCAAGTTCGCCACGGGGCGACGGTGCTATGTCAGCGGCAATGTCGCAGACTTTTTGGTCATAAAAATAAAGGCCAGTGACGGCGTAGTTGCTCTTGGGATGCTTGGGCTTCTCTTCAATGCTGATCGCGCGTTGCTGTTCATCGAAGGCCACCACGCCGTATCGCTCGGGGTCATGCACATGGTAGGCAAAGACACTGGCACCGGTTGGACGCGCACTGGCTCTGGCGAGCTGCTTGACCAAATCATGCCCGTAGAAGATGTTGTCTCCGAGCACCAGTGCACTCGGCTGGTTCGCAACGAACTCACGGCCAATGATGAAGGCTTGTGCCAACCCGTCGGGTGACGGCTGCACCGCGTACTGAATGTTCATACCCCACTGACTGCCGTCACCCAACAGCTCGGCAAAACGCGGCGTGTCATGCGGTGTAGAGATGACCATGACTTCACGAATGCCGGCGAACATCAGCGTGCTCAGCGGGTAGTAGATCATGGGCTTGTCGTAGACCGGCATCAGCTGCTTGGAAACTGCTTGTGTCACCGGGTATAGCCGCGTGCCGGAGCCACCGGCGAGAATGATGCCTTTGCGTTGTGTCATATTCTCCCGATCCCTCTTTAGCCTGTCGCGGCCGTCTAAGCCTGATTCAAATGCGCGTCATGGCGAGTTTAACGGTCGCACCTTACGGGATAGGAATGGCGGTTCTTTGCAGATATGCCTTTGGCTACACTCCAAGCCTTCAATTAATTACAACACCAAGACAATGACAAGCTACGACCTCTACGCCATCGGCAATGCCCTGGTGGACTCTGAATACGAAGTCTCTGACAGCCAACTCGCCAGCATGAAGGTCGACAAGCGCCGCATGACCTTGATCGACGCCGCACGGCGCACCGAGTTGCTGGGCCATCTGGGCCAGGTGCATGCGCGGCGCACTGGCGGCGGCTCAGCCGGCAACACCGTGGTGGCCTTGGCCCAGCTTGGCGGCAAGGCGTTCTATTCCTGCCGCGTGGCCGACGATGAACTGGGCGCGTTCTACACGCAGGACTTAGTCGCCAACGGCGTGGCCACCAACCTGACCCACACCAAACCCACCGAAGGCCAGACCGGCAGTTGCATGGTGATGATCACCCCCGATGCCGAACGCAGCATGAGCACCTTTCTCGGCGCTACGGCCGAACTGGACCACACCGCCTTGCACGAGAAAGACATCGCCAAGTCCAAGATCTACTACATGGAGGGCTACCTCGCTGCCTCACCCAGCGGCTTGCAAGCGGCGCTACTGGGGCGACTAATCGCAAAAGACGCTGGCGTGAAACTGGCCACCACCTTGAGCGACGTGAGCATTATCAACTTTTGCAGGGCAGGACTGGACGCCATCGTCGGCCAGGGGCTGGACTACCTGTTTTGCAACGAAGAAGAAGCCCAGGTCTGGTGTGGCTCGAAAGATCTGCCAACGATCTGCCAGCAAATGAGGCAACTGGCGCGCACCGTCTGTCTGACGCGAGGACCGCAAGGCTGCGTGGTGCTGGAAGGGATGCAACAAATCATGGTGCCGGCGGCCACGGTCAAGGCGCTGGACACCAATGGTGCGGGCGACATGTTTGCCGGCGCCTTCCTGTACGCGGTGACGCATGGGCACAGCCATGCACAGGCTGCCTGGCTGGCCAATCAGGCGGCAGCGCAGGTGGTCAGTCAATACGGCAACCGGCTTACATCCGAATTGATGGGCACCATAAAGGCGCATTTTGCCCAGCATGTAGCCAGTTGACTTGTACTAAAATCAGGCCATCGCCGAGTTATTGAACTACTTGCAGGGCGATTCAAAAATTCTGCTAAAGCGTTCGCCGAAGCTCCCCAGCCCAAGCAACGCGGTATTGAACTTGTTGCAATCATTGAAACTGGAGCTTGAAAATAATGGCGAACGATTTTCTCTTTACATCCGAGTCTGTCTCTGAAGGTCACCCCGACAAGGTGGCCGACCA
>CAIYGK010000175.1 GCA_903925725.1 uncultured beta proteobacterium
GACAGCTCGCTGGCGGTCGCTGTCGCCCTGAGCGTGTTGCTGCGTGAAGGCCTGAATGGACGCGTGATGGCTGTCGACCAACGCTGTCGGCATCAGTGTTGCGGGGTCGGGTTGCTTGGAGTTCATGCAAGGATTCTAAGCACGGTATATTTCAACCCATGATCAGAAGCTTGAACATGACGCGTTCCGACGCGGTCAAACTGGCACAGTCGCAGTTCGACTCCGGTGAGTTCCGCCAGACCCTGACGCGACGAATTGCGAAGGCGACCGAAAGCCAGAATCCGCAGCGTGCTGCTGAACTGGGCACTTACCTGGAAGCCGAATTGCGCCCGGCGCTGGAAGCGATGGGCTTTGCCTGCCAGACCTTGACGCACCCGCAGGCCAAGGCCCCTTTTCTTTTTGCACAACGGGTGGAAGACACAAGACTTCCTACCGTTTTTGGCTATGGGCACGGCGATGTGATTCGAGGTCAGGATACGCAGTGGCTGGACGGTCTGTCTCCCTGGCACTTGAGTGAGCTCAACGGCCGCTGGTATGGCCGTGGCATAGCGGACAACAAGGGCCAGCATTCGGTCAATCTGCAGGCGCTGGCCAATGTTCTGCAAGTACGGGGCAAGCTGGGCTTCAACGCCAAAATATTGATTGAAATGGGTGAGGAAGTCGGCTCCCCCGGCTTGCGCAGCCTGTGCGAGGAGTGCAAGGATCTTTTCCGGGCCGACGTCATGATCGCCTCCGACGGTCCGCGCCTGCGAGCCGAGCGCCCCACCGTATTCCTGGGCTCGCGTGGTTGTCTCAACTTCGACCTAAGCATCGAAGCGCGTGAAAGCGCGCATCACTCGGGCAACTGGGGTGGCTTGATCTCCAACCCAGGCATTCAGTTGGCGCACGCCATTGCCAGCATTGTTTCAGGCAAGGGGCAAATCCTCATTCCCGAATGGCTACCTGCGGAATTGCCAGACGTCGTGCGGCGGGCTCTGGCGGATTGCGAAGTCGATGGCGGCGATGACGGACCGACGGTAGAGCCGCTCTGGGGCGAGCCCGGCCTGTCACCGGCCGAGCGCGTTTTTGGCTGGTGCTCCTTTGAAGTGCTGGCCTGCAAAATCGGCAACCCGGAGGCTCCGGTCAACGCGATCCCACCGCGTGCCTGGGCCCGTTGTCAGCTGCGCTTTGTTGTGGGTATCGATCCAAGCAACATCCTGCCGGCCTTGCGCCGCCATCTGGATCGCCTAGGCTTTGCAACGGTTCAAATCGAGTCCGTGCGCGCCGAAATGTCGCAAGCCACCCGCCTGGATCCAGACAATGCCTGGGTCCAGTGGACGCTCAGGTCCATCGAAGCCAGCAGTGGGAAGAAGCCGGCTCTGCTGCCCAATCTGGGCGGCTCCTTGCCCAACGACATCTTTGCGGACATACTGGGTCTGCCCACGATCTGGGTGCCGCATTCCTACCCGGGATGTTCCCAGCACGCGCCCAACGAGCATCTTCCGCCTGCTCTGCTGCGCGAAGCCCTCAGCATCATGACCGGCCTGTACTGGGACATGGGCGCCGGCAACACGCCGCATGGTCCGAGCCTGAAATAACACTGGAGATTGAGCATCATGGACACGAACTACAAAAGCTATTGCCAGGTCTCGGATCTCTCGGATTCGCAGGACTTTCTGACAAAAATCCGCCACCAACTGCACCGTAATCCCGAGCTTTCATTCAAGGAACTAGCTACGGCGGAACTGGTGGCGCTGCGCCTGAGCGAGTGGGGTTATGAAGTCACGCGCAACATCGGTGGACACGGGGTGGTTGGGCGCTTGCGGCACGGTGAGGGCAGCCGCAGCGTCAGCCTGCGCGCCGACATGGACGCGCTGCCTATTCTGGAGGAAAGCAGCAGCGCTCATGCCAGCAAGAACGCAGGCGTCATGCACGCCTGCGGTCACGACGGGCACACGACGATGCTGTTGGGAGCTGCGCGCCAGTTGGCAACAACCCGCAATTTTTCCGGCACTGTCAACCTTGTTTTCCAACCGGCAGAAGAAGCCGGGCGCGACAGCGGCGCGCAGCGCATGATTGCCGATGGCCTGTTCGATCGCTTCCCGTGTGACGCCATTTTCGGTCTGCACAACCACCCCGGTTATCCGGTGGGCACTTTCATGTTTGGCAGCGGACCCTTCATGTCAGCGTCCGACCGGGTGTTCATCACGATCCACGGACGCGGCGGCCATGCGGCGCGTCCGCACATGACGGTCGATCCGATCCTGATTGCCGGCAGCCTGGTGATGGCCCTGCAAAGCGTGGTGTCGCGCAACATCGACCCAACGCAGACCGCCATCGTCACGATCGGCTCCCTCAACGCCGGCATCGCGTCCAACGTCATTCCCGAGAGTGCCCGCATGAGCTTGAGTGTGCGTTCATTCAGCGTCGAGGTGCGCAAGCGCCTGCAGGAACGCATCACCAAATTGGTGACGCTGCATGTGCAGGGTTATGGCGGCAGCGTCAAGATCGACTACGAGCAAGGGTATCCGGTGCTGGTCAACAGTACGGCGGAAACAGCTTTTGCGCTCCAGGTGGCCTCCGAACTGGTTGGAGCGGAGCACACGGTTTACCCATTCGGACCGGTCACCGGCAGCGAGGACTTTGCCTACTATCTGCAACACAGGCCCGGTTGCTTTCTGCGCCTTGGCAACGGCGAAAACAGCGCCATGGTGCACAACGCCAGCTACGATTTCAACGACCAGAATCTCACCGTAGGCGCCGCGTACTGGACACGGCTCGCAGAACGATTTCTAGCCCAAGCCTGACGCTCCGGGTATTCACTGATGGCCCAGACCTGACGCGACCGTACATTTGTGTATTGAATTTGGCAGGCGTGGAGAACTCTGAAAATGGCGCTCTTCTTTGGCATCACACTTCCTTTGCTGGCGCTCTATTTTCTGTTTCTGAAGTGGTACGGAGGCAAGGGCAAGCCGTTGCGGCCGGATGAAATCGAGGCGTTTTTCAACACTCTGGAAAAAATGAATCTGAGCGAAAGCGAAAAGGAGATCATTCCCGAAATTCAGCGTTTGTTGGCCAACGATGATGGCCAGGAATTCGTCATGCAAAACCTGGTGCGTTACCGACCCAAGGCCTTGTACCCCGCAGGCTACAGCTACAACGATGATTCCCGGGCCGCCGACAAGCGCTACGGCAAGGCCATCATCCTGCCCTTGCTGCGCCAGGGCAGCCTGCCCATTTTCATCGCCCGGCGCAGTGGCAGTTTCATCGAGCCCGAAGGTGCCGATCTCTGGCATTACGTCGCCATGGTGCGTTATCGGAGTCGGCGCGACTTTCTGCGTTTCGCCCTGGCCATTCAAACTCAGGACATTGCGGTCCACAAATGGGCTGCGCTGGAGAAAACCCATGTTTTTCCGGTCAAGCCCCTGGTCAGTCTGCTTTTTGCGCGCAGCCTGGTGGCCGGCCTGTTGATGCTGGCGGCTGCGGTCCTGCTATTGCTCCTGCGCTAGCAAGGCTTTGCACCAAGCGCCCCAAGATGGCCATACGCGGGAGACCTTGCCAATGAAGATGCGAAAACCCCTGACTCCCCGTACCCATGTGCTGTCAGGCGTCAAGCGGGCCGCACTGACCTTGCTCGTCCCGCTGCTGCTCGTTGGTGGCTTTCTGTACTACAAGGCCGAGTACATCGTTCTCGGCGCTGAGACCTACATCTACGGCTACCCGCTGGTCATCATGGACGTGACGCGCTCCAACGCGGCTTTGACCCTGGGGCCGCAGAACCGCTTGCACCGTGTGCGCCAATTTCCGGACGCGGGCTTCAAGGACGTCGTGCGGCCGAACGTCGACACCCTTTACACCACCGGCTTTATCGACATGGCCCAAGGTCCCTGGGTGTTCGAGATGCCGGCGAACGCCCAGCGCTATGAAGTCATGCCTTTCATGGATGCCTGGACCAACGTCTTTGCCGCGCCCGGCACACGCACGCTTGGCGCTGCCGGTGCGCGGCTGCTGCTGGCAGGACCACTCTGGCAGGGCTCAACGCCAGATGGACTGACGCTGGTGCGCGCTCCGACGCAAATTGTCTGGTTGATCGGTCGTACACAGACCAATGGCGTTACCGACTATCCGTTGGTGCACCGGCTTCAGGACGGCGTCAAGCTGCACAGCCTCAGTGATTGGCTGGCCGACCCCGCTGCTTCCGAAAAGCCGTCGCTTGCATGGCAACCGGCGCCAGTCAGACCAGGTCCGCCGATTCAGCAGATGCGAGCCATGAGTACAGAGACCTTCTTCAGCCGCTTTTCGATGTTGCTGGTGAACAACCCGCCGGCTGTAGCAGACAGCGCCATGGTGATCAAACTCGGACGCCTTGGTTTGAAAGCCGGTCATCAGCCTGCCTGGAGCTTGTTGGAACAGTGGTGCGTGGCGCTTGGGCGCTGGATCGCTGACTATAAGGTGGCCAGCGAGTTGAAGAAGCCACCTGTGCTGGTACGCGGCTGGCAGACGCCGCCGGCCACACTCGGCAACTACGGCACCGACTACAACACCCGCGCCGTCGTTGCCATGATCGGACTCGGCGCAAACCTGCCGGCCGATGCCATGTATCCGAACGCCCGCGTTGACACGACGGGCCAGCCGCTGGACGGCAGTCATCGCTACCGGCTGCATTTCAAGGCTGATGAAGTGCCGCCGGTTAACGCCTTCTGGTCGATCACGGCCTACGGTTCGGACGACTTCTTCATCGACAACCCGTTGCAGCGTTTCGCTCTGGGGGACCGCGACCCCTTGCTGTTCAATGCCGATGGATCGCTGGACCTGCTGGTGCAGGCAACGTCGCCTGAGGGCGACATGAAGAGAAACTGGCTGCCAGTCAAACACGGTCAAAGCTTTCTTCTCAACGCCCGTCTTTACTGGCCAAAGCTCACAGCACTCAACGGTCAGTGGGGCATGCCGGGCGTGGAACGCGTAGACTGACGGGTCACGTAACAACACACCGGGCAACCCTGAAAGAAACCAGGCCATGCAAGCACTCAGTCCCACGGACTCCGCATTCCTGTGGATGGAAACACGCAATCAGCCGATGCATGTGGCTGGGCTCAACATCTACTCGCCACCGGAAGGAGCCGGCCCTCAATACGTGGCCGGTCTGCTGGCCCAGTGGAGCCGGCATCTGTCGGCCGTGTCGCCCTTCAACCTGCGCCCGGTGTTGCGCATGGGTCTTTGGTACTGGGAAGAAGACTCGGACTTTGAGCTGGACTACCACCTGCGCCACCTGGCCTTGCCGCAACCCGGACGCATCCGCGAAATGCTCGCTATGGTGTCGCGCCTGCATGGCAATCTGATGGACCGCAACCGCCCCCTTTGGGAGGCCTACGTCATCGAGGGTTTGCCCGGCGGTCGCTTTGCCACTTACATCAAGATTCACCACGCCCTGGTTGACGGTGTCAGCGGTGCCCGGATCATGGCCGAGGGCCTGTCGCGCAGCGCCGACGAAAACAAGCCGCCTGTCTGGGCGCAAAAAGTCTCGAAACATCCTGCCTCTAAACGATCACCAGCAGCACCTGGGCTGCTGACCCAGATCGCCAACGCAGCGCGCGCCGGACGCGAAATTCTTCCGGGCATTGGCAGCGGCCTGTGGGACATGCTGCGCATGGGCGCAGGCGCTGGAGCGGCCCTGCCTTTTCAGGCTCCGCCGACGCCCTTTAACGTCGAGATATCAGGTTCGCGGCGCTTTGCTGCGCAGTCCTACTCGCTGTCGCGCTTGAAGCGCATCGGCGAGGCCACTGGTGCCACCGTCAATGATGTAACGCTGGCGATCTGCGCCGGTGCCCTGCGCAAGTACCTGCAGGCACAGGACAAATTGCCCCGAAAGCCGCTGATCGCCATGGTGCCGGTATCACTGCATGACCAGACCGATGCCGGTGGCAACCAGGTGTCCTTGCTGCTTGCGAATCTGGCCACACATCTGCGCGATCCGCTCAAGCGTCTGGCGCGCATCGTGGAATCGACCAGCGAGGCCAAGGAACGCCTGCGCAGCATGCCACGCCTGCAAAAGTTGGCGCACGGCATCACCTCGATTTCACCCATGGGGCCGGCCATGGTGACCGGCACCGCCAAACAGCATCCGCTGTTCAACGTCATCATTTCCAACGTTCCGGGACCGCGTGAGACCTTGTACCTGAACGGTGCCCGGCTCGACGAGGTCTATCCGGTCTCCATCCCGACGCAGTATCTGGCGCTCAACATCACGATCAGCGGTTATGGCGACAAGCTTGGTTTTGGCTACATTGCCTGCCGTCGCTCGGTGCCGGCCTTGCAGCGCATGCTGGACTACACCGATGAGTCGATTGCAGAACTTGAGCAGGCGCTAGCGCCCTCACGCGCAAAGACCAGGGCAGTGCCCGCCAAGAAGTCCACGCGCAAGGCCCGACAATCGGCAACGTGAAGCAAGATTTCCCGATTCGTTACGTCAATCCGGTGTTCCGCCCGCCGAGCGAGGCACAGTCGCTGATCCTGCCGGTCACCGACGGCTGTTCCTGGAACAGGTGCACCTATTGCGAGATGTACACCGCACCGCAAAAGAAGTTTCGTGCGCGCGATGAGCAGGAGACGCTGGATACCATCCGGCGTTGCGGAGAGCTCTACGCATCCGACGTGCAAAGGATCTTTCTGGGTGACGGCGACGCCATGATTCTGTCAACCCGGCGGCTGATGGAACTCCTGGCGGCGATCAGAGAACATTTGCCCAGAGTCCGGCGCATATCAAGCTACTGCCTGCCGCGCAACCTGCGCCATAAGAGTGTGCAGGAGTTGACGGAGCTGCGCGCAGCCGGGCTGGCCCTGGCTTATGTCGGCGCTGAGTCGGGCGACGACGAGGTGCTGCAAAAGGTCAATAAGGGTGAAACGTTTGATAGCACGCGCGAAGCGCTGGACAAGCTGGGCGCGGCTGGCATCACCCGCTCGGTGATGCTGCTCAACGGACTCGGTGGGCGTCGGCTCACAGAGCAGCATGCGGCAAACTCGGCCCGCCTGGCCAATGCGACGCAGCCGGAATTTCTGGCCACGTTGGTGGTGAGTTTTCCTCAGGGCGAGGAGCGGTTTCGCAATGGCTTTTCCGAGTGGGAGCCGCTCAATCAACAGGAGCTGTTTGTCGAAATGGAACAGTTCCTGCAGGCGCTCGACTTGAAACGCACCGTATTTCGCAGCGATCACGCCTCCAACTGGCTGGTGCTCAAGGGCGTGTTGGGGGCTGAAAAAGAGCGTTTGTTGCAGCAGGTTAGAACAGCCATCGGGCGCCCGCATGATTCTGGCCTGCGGCCGGACTGGCAGCGCGGCCTATGAGTCGTCAGTCGCTCGGTCGCGGCCCGTACAGGACAAGGGCGCGAGCCTGCTGAAGGCCATATTTACGGTTTTTATACAGCCGCTTGACGAATCTCATCCCCGTTTTTACGCGTTAATTGCCAAACTCCCATCGTTCATTCGATTCAGGAGTAGCTCATGGATATCGTTTTTGTCGCCGCCAGCGCCGCCCTCTGGGGCTTGATGGTCCTGCTGGTCTGGGGTTTCAAGAAGCTCGAAAAACCGCAAGGAGGCCGGCCATGATCAGCCTTGACATTCTTTACGGGGTTGGCGGCGTTTGCGCTGCTCTGTTGTTCGCCTATCTGATTTATGCGCTGATACGCGCCGAGGAGTTTTGATGGGCAGCACGTCATGGGGCTTGTTGGCTCTTTACCTCGCTCTACTGCTGCTGGCGGCCTGGCCGCTGGGCATCTGGCTGGCGCGCCTGAGTTCCGGCAACCTGCCGCGCTTGATGCAGCGGGTGGAAGCGCCGCTGTACCGCCTGGCTGGCACCTCTGCTGATAAGTCCATGAACTGGTCGCAGTACGCGCTGGCCTTGCTGGCGTTCAATGCGCTGGGCGTGTTTGCCGTCTATGCGCTACAGCGCTTGCAGGTCTGGCTGCCGCTCAATCCGGCTGCCATGGCCAATGTGTCACCCGAC
>CAIYGK010000176.1 GCA_903925725.1 uncultured beta proteobacterium
GTCTGCGAGCAGGGCTTGCGTCGGTTCGAGTCATTGGGCTGTGCGGTTCAGCACCTGCAACTCGGCACTGCGCCTGAACCCGTTTGGCAGGCTTGGCTGGTCTGGCGCCGCGCGCTGGTGGCGAGTCGCATTGCACCGTTTCTGCTGAACCCGAAGAACCGCGAACTCATCAAGCCCGAGGCTTTGTGGGAGTTTGATCAGGCGGCCCAGCTCACCGGTACCGATTTCTTGCGTGCCAGTGTGCAGCGAACCGCCTTCTATCAGCACCTGCTGACGCTGTTTGAAACGCATGACTTTCTGGCACTGCCAGTGTCGCAGGTCTGGCCCTTCGATGCGACTCAGCGTTGGCCGAGCCAGATCATGGGCGTGACCATGGACACCTACCACCGCTGGATGGAGGTGGTGATCTACGCCACTTTTGCCGGTCTCCCGTGTATCAGCGTGCCGGTCGGCTTTGACGAGCGCGGATTGCCGATGGGCATGCAACTGATAGGCAAACCGCGTGGCGACTTTGAGCTACTGCAACTGGCGCACGCCTACGAACAGGCTGCGCAGGACGTGCTGTCGCGCAGGCCAGCGACACAAGTGCCCTAAGTCAGCCTTGGCGCCAGGGCAGTCCGTGATAGCGCCAGCCGCCTACATGCCCGCGTTGTGCAAGCGCGTCCGGGTTGCCCTCAAAGCCTTCCAGAATGTTGTAGGCCTCCAGACCCAGTGCGGTGGCGCGTTGGGCAGCGGCAATGGAGCGCACGCCGCTCCGGCATAGCAGGACAACTTTCTTGTCCTTCGGCACAGCGGCCAGAAGTGCTTCGTCAAAATTGTTGTTGGCAGCCATGCCGGGCCACTGCTTCCACGGTACGTGGACGGAGCCCGGCACAAAGCCAACCCATTCCAGTTCGGCTGTGCTGCGCACATCAACCAGCACGGCATCGCCCGACTGCCACCAGTCAAATGCCGTGTTCGGCGAAACGTCGCCAGCGTAATCCTGTGCCATGGCTAGACGATCTTCACGCTCAGATTGGGCAGACCATCAATGTGCATTTCGATCACGTCGCCGACCACCACGGGGCCGACGTTTTCCGGTGTGCCGGAGTAAATGATGTCGCCCGGAAACAATTCAAATGCCTCGGACAGGTTGGCAATCTGTTCTGCCACCGACCAGATCATCTGATTCAGGTTGGCGCTCTGCTTGGTCTGTCCGTTGACTTTGAGCCAGATAGCGCCCTGCGTGAAGTGCCCGGTTTGCGCCAGTTTGTGAACAGCGCCAATAGGCGCCGACTTGTCAAAGCTCTTGCCGATCTCCCAGGGCTTTTTCTGGTCCCCCATAAAGCGTTGCAGATCGCGCCGCGTCATGTCCAGGCCGAGCGTGTAACCGTAGATATGTTCCAGTGCCTTGCCGACAGGAATATTGCGGCCGCCCTTGCCGATGGCAGCCACCAGTTCGGCTTCATAGTGGTAGTTCTTGGTCAGGCTCGGGTAGGGATGGTCGGCCACCGTTCCAGCAACGACGTGCTGGATGGCATCGGTTGGCTTCTGGAAGAAGAAGGGCGGCTCACGGGTCGGGTCGGAGCCCATCTCTCGTGCATGGGCCGCGTAGTTGCGGCCTATGCAGTAAATGCGCCGAACCGGAAACAGTTCGTCCGTTCCAACGATGGGAATGTAAGTCGCTGGTACGGCAAACGGGGTCCTGGCGGCTTGCTGTGCTACTCCAGGCGTTGCGCAACCGAGTATGGCGCCGGTGCCGAGCAAGGCCGAGCCTTGAAAGAAATTGCGTCTGTCCATGGTCTGTCTCCTTATTCCGATGATCAGTTTAGCCCGGCCTTGAAATAATTGTAAAAACACTTGTGATCAAAAGCTGTTTCCATCAAGGGTTTTTACTGAGTAGCACTTGTCGTGATCGCCTGACAATCAAGCGAGGAGCGGTCTTTCACTGTTCTTTCCATCACATAACCATCAGGAGACTCGCATGACACTTGTGCGAAATTTGGCTTTCAGTTCCATCGCGCTTGCCGTCGCCGCCATGAGCTTTGCGGCCGACAATATCAAAATCGGTTTGCAAGGCCCGTTGACCGGCGGCTCCAGCCCGATGGGCGTCTCCATGCGCGACGGCGCCAAATTGGCAGTTGCTGAAATCAATGCCAAGGGCGGGGTGCTGGGACGCAAGCTTGAAATGATTGAGCGTGACGACGAGGCCAAGAATGAGCGCGGCGTCCAGATCGCACAGGAACTGATCAACAAGGAAAAAGTGGTCGCCACTGTCGGCTATATCAATTCCGGCGTGGCGCTCGCTTCCCAGCGCTTTTACCAGGAAGCGAAGATTCCTGTGATGAACAACGTGGCCACGGCCACCGCGATTACCAAGCAGTTTGCTGATCAACCCGAGAATTATGTTTTCCGCAATTCTGCCAATGACACGATCCAGTCTGCCATGATTGTTCAGGAGTTGGTTGATCGGCGCAAATTCACCAAGGTCGCCATTCTGGCGGACTCGACAAACTACGGCCAGCTCGGTCGTGAAGATCTGGAAAAAGCGCTGGCCGCCAAAGGCATTACCGCCGTTGCTGTGGAGAAGTACAACATCAAGGACGTGGACATGACGCCGCAGTTGCTCAAGTCCAAAGAGGCTGGTGCACAGGTCGTGATTACCTACGGCATCGGGCCCGAACTGGCGCAGATTGCCAACGGCATGATCAAGCTTGGGTGGAAGGTTCCGATGATGGGTTCATGGACGCTGTCCATGGGTAATTTCATCGACAACGCGGGCGCCAATTCGGTTGGCGCCACGATGCCGCAAACCTTCATCCAGGAGCCCAACACGCCCAAGCGCAAGAGCTTTATTGAAGCCTACCAGAAGGCCTACAAGGTGACACGCATTTCTTCTCCGGTGTCGGCGGCGCAGGGCTACGATTCCGTGTATCTGCTGGCGGCGGCGATCAAGCAAGCTGGATCGACCGACGGTCCGAAAGTGCTTGCGGCGCTGGAAGACCTGAAAACGCCGATTGAAGGCGTAGTCACAACCTATGACCATCCCTTCTCCAAGACGGACCACGAGGCGATCACCATCAACATGGCGGTGATTGGCAAAGTCCAGGATGGCAAGGTCATCTATGCTTATGACGATGACAAGAAGAAGGGCGGCGAGATTCGCACCAAGGCCGTCAAGAAATAAGCGCGCTCCGCACGACGCTTCTGCGTGAAATGGAAAGCCGGGACACCCCCGGCTGTTTTGGTATGCGGGGTGCGGGTGAGGGGCAGACCTGGTTTTGATTCGAGGATAGGCATGGAAATCTTCTTACAGCTCATCTACAGCGGCATTGCGCTGGGCATGATTTATGGCGTCATTGCGTTCGGCTACCAGCTGACGTTTGCGACTTCGGCAACCCTGAATTTTGGGCAAGGCGAGTCCTTGATGCTCGGCGCCCTGGTGGGCCTGTCACTGGCCGGAACCATTCATGGTGGGCCTTACCTGAACTACTGGGTGATGATTCCTGTGGTGGCGGTGTTCGGGGCTGCGCAGGGTGCGCTGGTGGAGTGGATTGGCGTGCGTCCGGCCATCAAGATCAAGAGCGAATTTGGCTGGATCATGTCGACCATCGCCCTGGCCATCATTTTCAAGAACGTTGCTGAAAACATCTGGGGCAAGGACGACCTGAAGTTTCCGTCGCCCCTGCCGGAAATGCCATTGAAGCTTTTCGGCGCCAATGTGCTGCCGATGGAAATCGTGGTCGTGGTGGGCGCCCTGGCGATGATGGCGATGGTTGAAATCTTCAATCGCAAGTCGATCTACGGCAAGGCCGTGGTGGCAACTTCCAATGACCGCGATGCGGCTGCGCTGATGGGCATCAACACCGGTGCCGTGATTACCTTCTCCTACGCCCTGTCATCGGTAACCGCAGCCGTGGCGGGCGTGCTGGTGGCGCCACTGACGCTGACCGGCGCCACCATGGGATCGGTACTCGGACTGAAGGCCTTTGCGGTAGCCATCATCGGCGGTCTGACCTCCGGTGTTGGCGTGATTGTGGGTGGCCTGATCCTCGGAATTGCCGAGACCACCACGGGCTTTTACATCTCCACGGGTTACAAGGATGTGCCCGGGCTGGTGCTGTTGCTGCTGGTGCTGGCAATCAAGCCGGCAGGACTGTTTGGCAAGACCGCCATCAAGAAGGTCTGACGGATACAGGCAAGTATGAAAACCAATAGCAAATCCTATCTTTTGATGGCGCTGGGGCTGGCAGCGCTGGGGCTGTTTCCGGTGCTGGTGCCCAATCCCTATTACGTGCACCTCGTCGAGACCATTCTGATTTACGCCATCCTGCTGTTCGGGCTGGACATCGTGGTTGGCTACACAGGTCAGGTGTCTCTCGGGCACGCGGGATTGTTCGGCGTTGGGTCGTACACCGCTGGTGTGCTTTTCTTCAAGCTGGGCTTGCCCTTTGTTCTGGTCATTCCGGCTGCCATTGGTGTCACAGCGGTGTTTGGTGCGGTACTGGCCTTGCCCGCGCTACGGGTGACTGGCCCCTACCTGGCCATGGTGACGCTGGCCTTTGGCACCATCATTCAAATTCTGATCAATGAGATGACGTTCCTGACCGAAGGTCCAATCGGCATCAAGGTCGCCAAACCAATTTTCAATGGGCACAAACTCAACGAAGTGGAGTATTTCTACGTGGTTGCAGTCCTGATGGTGCTGGCGCTGGTGGTAGTGCACCGCATCCTGAAATCGCATCTGGGGCGAGCGTTTGAAGCTCTGCGTGACAGCCCGGTGGCGTGTGACTGCATGGGTGTTTCAGTCTATGCCCACAAGGTGTATGCCTTTGTCATCAGCGCCGGACTGGCCGGTCTGGCAGGGGCGCTCTACACCTACTCGGAAGAGTACATTTCGCCCAACACCTACAACTTCGAGTTGACCATCATGTTCTTGCTGGCGGTCATCATGGGCGGGCGCAAGACCCGCTCCGGTGCCTTGATCGGCGCATTGATCGTGGTGATGTTGCCCAGCCTGCTGTCGGACATTGAACTGTTTCGCAAGATTGCGACCGCACTCGCCATCGCCGTCAGTGGCATGGCCGTCTACAACTACGTGAAGAAGGTCAAGTCGGCGCGCGAATTGGCGGTACCGGTGCTGGCCACGGTGGCAATGGCAGCGTTCTCGTTTCAACTGGAAAACATCACGGATTGGCGTTTGACCATTTTTGGTTTGATGACCCTGTTTGTGGTCTATTACCTGCAGGATGGTGTGGTCGGGTTTGTGCGCGAATTGTTCTTGCGCTTCGCCAAGCCGGCATCAGAGACCCGCAGCAGTTCAGGCGATGTGCGGGCCTGGACCACGACCCATGCCACTGCCGGGCAGGGCGCCGGCATGCTGCTCGATGCACAGCAGGTTTTGATGCAGTTTGGCGGTCTCAGGGCGCTCAATATGGTGGACTTGCAGGTTGCACGGGGTTCCATCCACGGCCTGATTGGACCCAATGGGTCGGGCAAGAGCACGATGATGAATGTGCTGACCGGAATTTATAAGCCAACATCGGGCCAGGTGCTGTTTAACGGGGCGTCGGTTGCCGGGCAGACGCCCTCCAGAATTGCCCTCTCGGGTATTGCGAGAACTTTCCAGAATGTCCAGTTGTTCGGGGAGATGACGGCCACCGACAACGTGCTGGTGGGTCTGCATCACACTTACAAGAGCAACATCCTGGACGTGGCGCTGGGAACGCCGCGCTACCGGCGCGAGGACGCCGCAGCACGCGCGCAGGCGGCCAGCCTGCTCAGCTTTGTCGGGTTGACCGACATGGCCGATGAGCAGGCGCGAAATTTGCCTTATGGCAGACAACGCCTGCTGGAAATTGCGCGTGCCCTGGGCTTGAATCCAAGCTTGCTGCTGCTCGACGAGCCGGCGGCGGGGCTGCCGCCAGCGGACTTGCCCGAGCTGATGAAGATGGTGCAGAAGATCCGTGATCACGGCATCACTGTGGTTCTGATCGAGCACCATATGGATGTGGTGATGGGGATTTCCGACACCGTGTCGGTACTCGACTTTGGTCAAAAGATTGCAGAGGGCAAGCCGGCCGATGTGCAACGCGATCCCGCCGTGATTGAGGCCTACCTGGGTGGCAGCGCAGATGCGCACTGATTGCAAAGAAGATCCATCATGCTGACCATTGAAAATTTACAAGCAGGCTATGGCAAGGTGCAGGTGCTGCACGGCATTTCCATCAGCGTCCCGAAAGGAAAGATCGTCACTCTGATTGGCTCCAACGGTGCCGGCAAGACCACCACCATGCGTGCCATATCCGGCATGATCAAGCCCGAAGCGGGTCGTGTCACCCTGGCGGGGAAGGATATTACCGGCCTGGCATCACACCAGATCGCCAAACGTGGCCTGGCCCACTCACCCGAAGGCCGGCGTGTTTTCCCCACTCTGAGCGTGCTCGACAACATCCGGATGGGAGCGTTCGTGCGCTACACCAACGCGCGGCCCAAGGGCGATGTCGAATCCGATCTGCAAAAGGCGCTCGAGATGTTTCCGCGCCTGAAGGAGCGCACGCATCAGTTGGCAGGTACTCTGTCGGGCGGCGAGCAGCAGATGCTGGCGATGGCGCGCGCCGTCATGCTTAACCCCGAGGTGTTCCTGCTGGACGAGCCGTCCATGGGTCTGGCACCGATTCTTGTGGAGGAGGTATTTCACACGATTTCCCGGCTCAAGAGCCAGGGCGTGACCATGCTGCTGGTTGAGCAGTTTGCCGCTGCGGCGCTGAAGGTGGCGGACTATGGCTATGTGCTTGAAAATGGCCGCATCTCGGTTCACGGACCGGCGAGCCAACTGAAGGATGATCCCGCCGTCAAGGCCGCGTACCTGGGAGGATAAGCGGCCATCAGTTTCGGTGGGAGTGGGGCTTCAATCCAATTCAATCCACCACCGCAAACAACATCAGCCCGACGGCCCCGGCAATGCCGATCGGGATGCCAAAGCGCTCCACCTTGGAGACGGCATCCCCCGCGATCACTTCGACCGGCACTGTGGTCAGTTCCACCACCCGGTTGGTGATCGACGCTTCGAGCATGCGTGTGAGGGAATTCTTGCGTGCGGTAGCCATAACAATGTGATCACAACCCAGACGTCGCGCTGTCTCGGTGATCACTTCCGCCTTTCGACCCATCTCGACATGGACACTGTACGTGACCTTTGCGGCATCGAGCATCCGGCGGATCGGCTTGAGTGTCTTTGCCGCTTCGTCACGGCGGTAACTGTCCCGACTCTTGCGACTGATGAACTGCGCGACGTGTCTTGAGAAAGGGGTCTGAACGTTCAACAAGTGAACCTCGATCGGCCCATTCTGGCAAAACTCATTGATGACATGACGCACCGCGTGATGTGCGTTGTGAGAGCCATCTACCGGAACAAGTACCTTTTTCATGACGCTTTCTCCTTCAAAGTTGTTCGACGTTTCCAATCCCGCTGCCCTTTGCAGCTTCAAATCCGCCAACCTGGCACTAATTCGCGACTCCAGGCGATGGTGGTTTTCCAGGAACCCTTTCCACAGGACACCAAAAACGGTGACGACGTAGACCAGCGGCACTGTGAGGATGTAGGCAGCAAGGGCGTCCTTGAGAGCTGGTTCAGAGGTCATCATCTTGGCTGCTGTGAAGGCAAGTACACCAGCGCCCAGATAGACCAGAGCGGGGTAGCGCTCGACGTACTTCAACAGGATGCTGCTGCCCCACACCAGGATCGGGATGCTGATCAGCAAACCGAGAATCACCAGCATGAAACTCCCGTGGGCTGCCCCAGCTACGCCCAGGACGTTGTCCATTCCCATGACCATGTCCGCCACCACAATCGTCCTGATGGCAGCCCAAAACGTGCTTGCACCCTTGATGCGTCCTACCTCACCGTTCTCGTGCTCGGGTATGAGCAGCTTGTAGGCGATCCAGATCAGCATGGCGCCGCCCGCGAAGAGCAGCCCCGGAAACTGCAGCAGCCACACAACGATCAGGGTCAACAGGCTGCGGACAATGACCGCACCAGCTGCCCCGAATAGCATGGCCCTGCGCTGCAGGTTACGCGGCACGTTGCGCGCCGCCAGTGCAATCACAATGGCGTTGTCACCGGCCAAAACCAGGTCGATGGCGACGATGGCTGCCAGCGCGGTCGCAAATTGAATGGTAAGGATATCCATATTTCACATTTTTCAGGCCGGGTGCGTCTGTTGAATTCCGGCGAGAACCCAACCAGCCTTGCCCGCACTACTCTTGACCAGATGCCATGTCTCGTCAAATGACTCGGGTGCAGCTCCTTTGCTCTCGCGGATCATGCCGGTAAAGTGCACGCTGACGACGTAGCGATCGCCCTCGTCAACCACGTCGATCACCTTGGCTTGGACCTCAACAACCTCGGTTTCCTGAGCGGCATCACCTCGTGCTGCCAATTCCAATTTCAAATCTGCAAGCATCTCGGGCGTTGTGAACTCGCGGATGTCGTCCAGATTTCCGGCGTCGTTGGCAGCCTGCAGGCGAATGAACTGAACAGCTGCGTTGCGCTCAAAGCCGGCCACGTCAAATTCCGATGGAATGCGGCTGGCAGCACCCAGCTTTGAACCGATGCTGGAGCCTGGCATCGAGACGTCGTAGCTTTTTGGTGCCGCTTCTGCGCGATCAAGGCCCGCGCCGGCGTACTGCATGCCCCCGATTCGCGCTGCCAGTGGTTGCTGGGCGGCAGCGCGTCTGCGCAGGATCAGGCGGACAACCGCGAGCACAGCCATGACAGCCAACCCAATCATCATCATGGACGCCAATCCCTCGCCAAATCCGAAGTGGGAAGCTAACGCTGCGAGGCCAAGACCGGCGGCCAGGCCAGCCAGGGGTCCCATCCAGGAGCGTTTCGGTTGTGCCGCGGCCGCCGCAGGTGCGGTGGGCGTTTGCGCTGGCTTGGCATCTGGCGCCTTGTTCGCAGGAGCCGACTGCCGTTGCATTCCAGACGACTTGCCACCGCCCAATCGCCTTGCCGCCTCGGCATCTCCCACGCCAAGGAACAGTCCGAGCGTCAGCACGACCACCAAAATTGAAAGAAGAATTTTCATTGAAGTCTCCGTTGATGAAAGGTTTGAGTTGCCAAGAGTAGTTGTTCGGACACTATATAAAAAGCAGATAATTACGCATTGATAATCCCTAAAATACGAACCATGCGTGCGGACTTCAACTACAAGCATCTGTATTACTTTTGGGTGGTAGCCAAGGAGGGCGGCATTTCCCGTGCCGCAAACAAACTCGATATGGCGGTGCAAACCATCAGCGCGCAAGTGAGGGAACTGGAGCGTTCGCTGGGCTACGCTTTGCTCAAACCGGCAGGCAGGGGCTTGGTCCTGACCGATGCGGGCATCGCAGCCATGCAGCAGGCTGATCTGATATTTCAACTAGGTGAGAGGCTGCCTGCAGCGGTGCGAGATGCCACGAGCACTCC
The DNA here is from genome assembly GCA_903925725.1 of uncultured beta proteobacterium. Taxonomy (GTDB): domain Bacteria; phylum Pseudomonadota; class Gammaproteobacteria; order Burkholderiales; family Burkholderiaceae_C; genus Rhodoferax. The sequence continues at coordinate 9,452 of CAIYGK010000176.1, forward strand.
TGCCATCAGGCTGGCTGTGGGCATATCGGATGCTCTGCCCAAACTGGTGGTGCATCGGTTGCTGCAACCCGTCTTGACGGAGCCCTATTTACGCCTGCTGTGCAATGAGGGCGAGTTCGATGATCTGTTGGGTGATTTGGCTTTGCACCGCCTGGACCTCGTCCTGGCTGATCGTCCTGCCCCCTCCAATCCGAACATCAAACTCTACTCTCACTCCATGGGTTCTTCGCCCATTTCCTGGTACGCAAGTGCTGAACTCTACAAGTCCGCAAAGAAGGACTTTCCACATTGCCTCGCGGATGTGCCTGTTCTGCTGCCAACCAGCCACACCGACGTTCGTGCCCGAATCGATCAGTGGTTTGACCATCGCGGCATCCAGCCACGCGTTGTTGGCGAGTTCGAGGACAGTGCGCTGCTCAAGACCTTTGGCGCCAGTGGCATGGGTGTCTTTCCGGCAGTGGAATGGGTTCGTGAAGACCTGCTGAATCGCGACGGGGTAAGGAAACTCGGGCCTTGCGATGAGGTAGAAGAGAACTTCTTCGCGATTGGCACCGAGCGGAAAGTGCAGCATCTCCTGGTTCAGCGCCTTCTGACGGCTCGTCGTGCTTCTTTTTGATCGACACCCACGCCATCGTTGGCAGAATGTGATGTTTCAAATCGTTGTGATACAAAGTTTGGGTCAATAGCGAAGTGAAAGCCAGAAAAACGCTAAGATTGACGTTTACGTAAACGTCAACGCCCCGGAGTTTCACCAAGACCGATCTGACCGCTGAATTCAAGGCGCTCGCCAGCTACCGCCCTGTCAACAAGGTGCGTTTTGTGACAGCTGCCAGCCTGTTTGACGGGCACGATGCGGCCATCAACATCATGCGCCGCATCCTGATGAGCATGGGCGCCGAGGTGATCCACCTGGGGCACAACCGCAGTGTCAACGAGGTCGTGACAGCCGCCCTGCAGGAAGATGCGCAGGGCATTGCCATCAGCTCCTACCAGGGCGGGCACGTCGAGTATTTCAAGTACATGGTGGACCTGCTCAAGGAGCGCGGTGGCTCGCACATCCAGGTCTTTGGTGGTGGTGGTGGCGTCATCGTGCCGCCGGAGATCCGCGAGTTGCAGGCCTATGGCGTCTCGCGCATCTACAGCCCGGAAGACGGACAGCGCATGGGGCTCGCCGGCATGATTGGCGAGATGGTGATGCGCTGCGACAAGGACCTCACCAGCTATGCGCCCAAGGATCTGGCTGCCATCCAGGGCCATGGCGAATTGAGCTGGCGCGCACTGGCGCAACTGATCACGGCACTGGAAAACGAAAAGGCCGACGGGCAAGGCAAAGGCGCCACCAGTGCTTCACTGAGCACTTTGGTTGAACAGATACGCAAGACAGCCGCTGGCAGACAGGTACCGGTGCTGGGTATCACGGGTACCGGCGGTGCCGGCAAGTCTTCGCTCACCGACGAATTGATCCGACGTCTGCGTCTGGACCAGAACGACAGCTTGCGCATCGCGCTGATCAGCATCGATCCGTCACGGCGCAAGACCGGTGGCGCGCTGCTGGGAGATCGCATCCGCATGAATGCCATCAGTCCCTGGAGCCAGGGCCAGCGTGTTTTCATGCGCAGTCTGGCAACGCGCGACTACGGCTCCGAGATCAGCCCGGCGCTGCCTGACGTGATCGCAGCCTGCAAGGTGGCGGGTTTTGATCTGGTGCTGGTTGAGACATCGGGCATTGGCCAGGGCGACGCAGCCATCGTGCCGCATGTGGATGTGCCGATGTATGTGATGACGCCTGAATTTGGCGCGGCCAGCCAGCTCGAAAAAATCGACATGCTGGACTTTGCCGAATTCGTGGCCATCAACAAATTTGACCGCAAGGGTGCGCTTGATGCCCTGCGCGACGTGGCCAAGCAGGTGCAGCGCAACCGCGAAGCCTTCACTACACCAGCGGAGCAGATGCCGGTCTTTGGCACGATGGCGGCGCGCTTCAACGACGACGGCGTGACGGCTCTGTATCAGGCGCTCAAACCGCGACTGGCCGAACTGGGTCTGAAGCTCTCGCCTGGCAGTCAGTTGCCGGCGGTGGCGGTGCGCCATAGCACCAATCAGACACCGGTGGTGCCAGCCGCGCGCACCCGCTATCTGGCCGAAATCAGCGACACTGTGCGTGGCTACAAGAAGCGCGCTCGCTCTCAGGCCAAAATGGCGCGCGAAGTCCAGCAGTTGCGTGAAAGCGCGCGCATGCTCAAGCTGGCAGACGCCACCAAGAGCAATGCTTTCGATGCCGTGATGGACCTGGCATTGCAGCGCGAGGAATTGTTGGGCAGCGCCGAGCGCAAGCTGCTGGCGCAATGGCCGACCATGCAGACCGCCTATGCGGGTGACGAATATGTGGTCAAGATCCGCGACAAGGAAATCCGCACGGCACTCACAACGAAGAGCTTGAGCGGCACGACGATCCGCAAAGTCGCGCTGCCGCAGTATGAGGACCACGGCGAGATCCTGAAGTGGCTGGCGCTGGACAACGTGCCCGGCAGCTACCCGTACACCGCCGGCACATTTGCTTTCAAGCGCGAGGGCGAGGACCCGACCCGCATGTTCGCTGGCGAGGGCGATGCATTCCGTACCAACACGCGCTTCAAACTGCTCAGTTCTGGCATGGCGGCCAAGCGCCTGTCGACCGCTTTTGATTCCGTCACTCTGTACGGCAACGATCCCGATCCGCGACCCGATATTTATGGCAAGGTCGGTAACAGCGGCGTCAGCATCGCCACGCTGGACGACATGAAAGTGCTGTACGGCGGCTTTGACCTGTGCAGCCCGACGACTTCGGTCTCGATGACCATCAACGGCCCGGCGCCGACCATTCTGGCGATGTTCATGAACACCGCCATTGACCAGAACATAGACAAGTTCAAGGCCGAGAACGGTCGAGAGCCGACCGACACTGAACTGGCCAAAATCCGCGAATGGGTGCAGGAAAACGTGCGCGGCACGGTGCAGGCCGATATCCTGAAGGAAGACCAGGGCCAGAACACCTGCATTTTTTCGACCGAATTCAGCCTCAAGGTGATGGGCGACATTGCCGAGTACTTTGTGCACAACCGGGTACGCAATTTCTACTCGGTCTCCATCAGCGGTTACCACATCGCCGAAGCCGGCGCGAACCCGATCAGCCAGTTGGCGTTCACGCTCTCGAACGGATTTACGCTGGTCGAGGCCTATCTGGCGCGCGGCATGCACATCGACGACTTTGCGCCGAACCTGAGCTTCTTCTTCTCCAACGGCATGGACCCCGAGTACAC
>CAIYGK010000177.1 GCA_903925725.1 uncultured beta proteobacterium
CCCCACAGCGGCCCCAGATCGCTGCCCATCAACTGATGCACACCCTGAAAAATGACCTTCCGATCCGTACCATTCATGTACAGCACGCCTTTGTAGCGCAGCATCCGAGGGCCGTACACATTGACAATGGCACCCAGAAAATCCTCCAGCTTGGCCGGATCAAAAGCCCGATCTGACTTGAAGACAAAGCTCTTGACGTCATCCTCGTGCGCGTGATGGTGCGCCCCGCCGTGTTGGTGTGAGGGATGATCGCAGTGCTCTCCATGGGCATGATCGTGCTCGTGTTCATGCTCCTCTTCCTTCAGGAACTCCGGATCGATATCAAGCTTGGCATTGAGATTGAAGCCACGCAGATCAAACACTTCACTCAGCGCCACCTCGCCAAAATGCACGGCTTTTTGCGGTGCGCGCGGGTTCATGTGCTGTAGACGGTGCATCAGCGCAGTGACTTCATCGGGACTGACCAGATCGGTCTTGCTGATGAAAATCTGGTCGGCAAAACCGATCTGCCGGCGCGCTTCCTGCCGTTCATCGAGTTGCGTCTGCGCGTGCTTGGCGTCCACCAGCGTCAGGATGGAATCGAGCAGATAGCTCTCGGCGATTTCATCGTCCATGAAGAAAGTCTGGGCGACCGGGCCCGGATCAGCCAAGCCAGTGGTTTCGATCACGACACGCTCAAAATCGAGTTCACCCTTGCGTTTCTTCTCAGCCAGGTCGCGCAGGGTAGCGCGCAGGTCCTCGCGAATGGTGCAGCAAATGCAGCCGTTGCTCATCTGGATGATGCGCTCCTGGGTGTCGGAGACGAGAATATCGCTGTCGATGTTTTCCTCGCCAAACTCATTTTCAATGACGGCAATCTTCTGCCCGTGCGCCTCTTCCAACACACGTTTGAGAAGCGTCGTTTTACCCGAGCCGAGAAAGCCCGTCAGGATGGTTGCAGGAATCAGACTCATCGCGTTTTGGTAAGGTTCAGAATATCGTGAAGCAGGGGAGTGTAGCGGTCTATTGTCGCGGACCTATTTGCGCATCACCACCAGCCCCTTGAGATACTCGCCTTCCGGGAAGTTGATCGTCATCGGGTGATCCGGCGCACCCCCCAAGCGCTCGACTATGTAACCGTCAACCTTTGCGTCTATTGCTGCTGAGGCAACAATCTTGTGAAACAGGTCAGCGCTGATGCCGCCCGAACAGGAATAGGTGAACAAGGCACCTCCGGGCGCGAGAATCTTGAAAGCGAGTCGATTGATGTCCTTGTAGGCTCTGGCCGCACGTTCGGCGTGCGCTACCGTGGGAGCAAACTTTGGCGGGTCGAGGACGATCGCATCAAATGTCATTGCCTGTTCGCCGAATTGCCGCAGCGAAGCATTCACGTCGGCATCCATGAAAGTGGTGCGGCTCGCCTGCAACCCGTTCAGCGCCACATTGGCGGCGGCCTGCTGCAGGGCCGGCGCAGACGAATCGATCGAGGTGACATGGGCGCCCCCCCCGGTCAGCGCCGCCACCGTGAAGCCGCCGGTGTAGCAATAGCAATTGAGCACTCGCTCGAACTTCAGTCGGCGCGTGTAAGCCGAGAATTTCTTGCGGCTGTCGCGTTGATCCAGGTAAAAGCCGGTTTTGTGACCGGTCGCAATATTGAGCGCCAATTGCCATTCATGCTCGCGCAACACCAGGTCGACCGGACCGGCACCGCGCAACCAGCCGCTTGCCATGGGAAGGCCCTCGCGCTCACGGCCACTGGCGTCGGAGCGCTCGTACAGCATCGACAACCCGGTGGCCTGCAGCAAGGCGTCAATCAGCACCTCCTTCCAGCGCTCGACCCCGGCCGACAGGAACTGCGCCACCAGCGTCTCGCCATACCGGTCAACTATCAGACCGGGCAGACCATCGGATTCGCCATGCACCAGGCGCAAAGCGTCACTCTGAATGTCAAAACGCTGCCTGGCATTGACGGCCTTGGCACAAGTCTGTCGGAAAAAGGTCGCATCGATGCGTTGTGACTCATCAAAACTCCAAACCCGGGCCCGGATCTTGGATACCGGGCTGAAAGCCGCCCAACCCAAGAACTGGCCTTCATGCGACTCCACACGTACTGTCTCGCCCGCGTCAGCAGCGCCTCTGGCAATGGCGGACTCAAAAATCCAGGGGTGACGGCGTAGCAACGACCGCTCCTTGCCGGGCTTCAATCGAATCGTCTTCATGGGTTGATTGTCAGGCCTGCTGCCTTGCCTGCAAGCCGCAGAGCTTCATGTACTGCGGCAGTGCCGCCGCGCAGACTAGTAGGTGACGGCCATGGCTGGCACATCGACTCGAATCATGGGTTTCTTCAACGCACCGTGAACCGCCTTGACGTAGTCAGCCGCCCACTTTGCATTCTCGAACCAGCTCGCGCCCGCTGCCTCGGTGACACGCAGCACCTTGTCAGCCGTCAGCACCTTGCCGCTGGCCCGCAGCGGCTCGCATTCCAGCGCCGTGAACTGGGCGTCCAGCCAGGCGCGGGCTACGTCGTGCGCCATCGGCGGCCCCTCCTCCACGTGAAAATGGAATTCAACGCCTTTGTCCAGAAAAACGAGTATTTGACTGCGCATAAATTACCTTTCTTTCAATACTCTGAAGTATTGCCGAATTAGGGGCGAAAATTTGGAAATGCCATCCAAAACTACTTGATTTTGGCGCGTGGATGAGCTGCGTCATAGGCTTTGGCGAGGTGCTGGAAATCCAGCCGCGTGTAGACCTGCGTCGTGGTAATGCTGGCGTGCCCGAGCAACTCCTGCACACCGCGCAGATCACTGCTGGACTGCAGCAGATGACTGGCAAAGGAATGGCGCAACATATGTGGATGCACAGGCGTCGCCAGCCCGGCCTGTAGACTGCGCAAACGCAGGCGCTGCCAGATGGACTGGGCGGTCAGGCGCGTGCCATGTCGACCCATGAACAGCGCCACCTGTGCCTTGTGACTGCCAGCCGGGTCGCGCACCAGCAGCCAGCGCTGCAGCGCCGCCAAAGCCTTGCCACCGACCGGCACGGTGCGTCGCTTGGAACCCTTGCCCAGCACATGGGCCTCGCCAGCCTGAAAGTCGATCCAGCCGCGCGCACCTGCGCTGGCCTGCAAGTCCAGTCCCGTCAACTCGCCAACCCGCAGGCCACTGCCGTAGAGCAGTTCAACCATGGCCGCGTCACGCGCTTCGAGCCAGGGATCAGCGTCCTCACCCTGAAAACTGGCGAGTTGCACGGCCTGATCCACACTCAGAGCTTTCGGCAATGGCTTGCCCACCTTGGGCGCGTGCACATCCTGCACCGGGTTGCTCGCCATCCGGCCCTGGCGTCCCAGCCAACGGTAAAAGCCACGCCAACCAGACAGGATCAAGGCAATACCGCGGCCAGTGCGCCCCGCGCCGTGCATCTGCGCAACCCAGCGCCGGATATGGCTGTTTTGAACTTGAAGAAGGTCAATTCCAGTCTGTGTGGCAAAGGTCAGAAGCTTCTGTAGATCCAGTGAATAGAGCTCTACCGTGCGTTGCGCCAGGCGCTTTTCAACCCGCACATGCTCAAGGTACGCCTCGACAACGTTGGCCCCCACGCTTGCCACTTCGTGTGCTGCGCTGCCCCCCGAGGGGTCTGTGCCTTGCTTGGGGCGGCCCGGCGCGGCGGCTGACTCAACCGTGGTCAGAGCCCGATTTCGTTGGAGATCGCCTTGATCCGTCTGCATAGTGGTCCTGAATCGGGATCTGACCCCGATTGCTTACCTCAATCTTGACAAGGCCGCACTCGCCAGCTCGGCAATGCGAGCCAGAAAGTCGGTGCCCATGGTGCTGTTGAAGCGCTGCGCATCAGGCGATGCCAGCACCAGGAGGCCAAAAGCCGCAGCGCTGCCGCCGATCGGTCCCGCGCGCAAAGGCAGCATCGCCAGCGAACTGGCGGCCAGTGGCTCGGCCAGCCAGGCAGCCGCCTCAAAGCCGGTGTTCACACCGCAAAACGGCTCGGTGAGCGACGATGTGAACAGTTTGATGTCTTCACTCACGCCGCTGGCAAAAGCAGCCTGGGCAAAGACTGGCGCGACGTCCCAGACCTTGATGGCCACCTGCGGCACCGAGAAATGCTCCGCAATCTGCTCGGCGAGCTGATCTGGCAAACGCAGTGGGTCGTTCACGCGAAACAGGCTGCCGGCCCAATTCATGAGTCGCTCCGACAGCATGGCGTTTTCGCTGCCATTGCGTATCATGTCCATGATGCGGTGCTCCAGCACCTTGATTTTTTCACGCAGCAAACTGGCCTGACGCTCCTGCAAACTGACCGCGCGCGTGCTGTGGGGGCTACTGAGCAACACGGTAGCCAGCAATTCGGCGTGACGCTCAAAAAAGTCGGGCGTATCGGCCAGGTAGTTGGCAATGTCTTCTTCAGTGAGGGGATGGGTAAAGGTACTGCTCATAAGTTGTCCGGTAAGTCGATTTCGCCACAAAAAACTGTCGTCGCCTGCCCTGTCATCAGGATGCTCTTGCCGGCACCAAACCAGCAAATGTCCAGCTTGCCACCGCGTGCCTGCACTTCGACATCATCGTCGAGCAAGCCGAGACGTATGCCAGCCACGACCGCCGCGCAGGCGCCGGAGCCACAGGCCAGAGTTTCACCAGCACCGCGCTCGAAGACCCGCAGCCGAACCTTGCGGCGGTCCACGACCTGCAAGAAGCCGACATTGACGCCATTGCCAAAACCTCGCAGGCTCTGTACCTGCGGACCCAAGGTCTGCACTGGCGCCGCATCCACGTCATCCACCAGCAGCACCGCATGCGGATTTCCGATCGACAAGACCGCAACCAGGACCGTGCTGGACGGCACACCGGGCACCAGTTCAAGAGGCCACTGTTGCCAGGGGCCAATGACCGTGGGCTGCATGGCACCGCTGTCAAAAGGGATCATGCCCAATTCGAACACCGGCTCGCCCATGTTGACAGTGACACGGCCATCTGGCAACAAGCGTGGCTCAATCACGCCACCTAGAGTTTGCACCCGGATCGTGTCCTTGCTGCACAGCCCCCTATCCCGCACAAAGCGGGCAAAGCAGCGCGCGCCGTTACCGCACTGCTCGACCTCGGCGCCATCAGCGTTGTGAATGACGTACTGAAAATCGATGCCGTCTGCCGGCGACGGACGAACAGTCAGAATCTGGTCGGCACCAACGCCAAAGTGACGGTCCGCCAGCAAGCGGTAATGCTCCGTGCTCAGCCCGAGTTCACCTCCGGTTTCATCGAGCACCACAAAATCGTTACCGGCGCCCTGCATTTTGGTGAAACTGATTCGCATAGGCGAATTATCCCTTTATCCTTGTGTCAATTTTGAAGGAACATCATGCGTATCCCTGACTGGACTGCAAGCCTCAAACCACAGCCCCCAGCGCTGCTTGACGCAATCCTGGCCCGCCGCGGCGGCACCCTTCTGAACCTGGACAAGGCCTTGCTCTGGAGCGAACCGCTGGCGCGCGGCTGGAACGTCTTTCTCAAGGCCGTGCGAACAGAACTCTCCACGGACCGGCGCCTGCGCGAGCTCGGCATCTGTACCGTCGCGCTGCTGACCGGCGCCGACTATGAATACCGGCACCATGCGCCCGATTTCTTGACCGCAGGTGGTACGCAGGCACAACTGGATGACTTGCAGGCTTTTGTCAGATCCGATCCGCTTGGCCGGCCCACTGGCAGCGCACTCGATGAGATTGACAGTCTGGTAATTCAGTACGCCGCGCAAATGACGCTGGAGGTGAAAGCAAGCGATGCGGTCTTTGCCGCCTTGCGAGCGCACTTCGACACGACCCAGATCGTTGAACTGACCAGCGCCATCGCCACTTACAACATGGTCGCGCGCTTTCTCGTAGCGCTGCAAATCACACCTGAAGCCTGAGTCGCCTTTGACGGGAGCAATTTTCCGCCGGGCCGCCCCAAGGAAAATTGGCCCCCTCGGGGGGCAGCGCAGCACACGAAGTGGCAAGCGTGGGGGCCCTCTCTAGTCCGCCTTGATATTGTTGTCCTTCACGACCTTGCTCCAGATATCCATCTGACGCTCGATGAAGATGCGCGCCGAGTCAGCTGTTCCACCAACAATGTCGATGCCCTGCGCATCAAAGCGCTTGGCAACATCGGGCTGACGCAAAATCTTGTTGAGTTCCTCGTTCATGCGCTTGAGGATCTCTGGCGGCGTCCTGGCTGGCGCCAGCACCGCCCACCAGGCTGGTGCGTCGAAGCCCGCGAAACCGCTTTCGGCCATTGTCGGCACTCCCGGCAGATGCGGCGAACGCGCGCTCGTCGTGACCGCCAGCGCGCGCAGACGTTTGCCGTCAATCTGAGGCTTGACCAGAAACACCGAGCCGATCGCCAGCGGCACGTGACCCGCAAGTGCGTCGTTCATCAGCGGCCCACCGCCTTTGTAGGGGACATGCTGAAATTCCATGCCGCCGCTTCTGGCCAGCAAGGCCATCGCCAGATGCCCCAGACTGCCGGAGCCGATGGAGCCGTAATTGACACCATTCTTCTGTCTCGCTGCTGCCACGACATCGGCGAAAGTCTTGAAATTCGACTCGGTCTGGGTCGCCAGCACCATCGCCCCGGTGCCTATCAGTATCACCGGTGCCAAGTCCTTTTTGGAGTCAAAGGGCAAGGCCGGAATCAGGCTCGGGTTGACACCATGCGTATCAAACACAACGGCAAAGGTATAGCCGTCCGGTGCTGCTGCCGCCACCGCAGCAGCACCGATTGAGCCCGACGCGCCCCCCTTGTTATCCACAATCACGTTTTGTCCCAACTGAGTGGACAGGGGTTGTGCCAGCAAACGAGCCACCTGATCGACAGAGCCACCCGGAGGAAATACCGCTACGAGTTTGATCGGCTGTTTGGTCGGCCAGGCTTGAGCCAGTGCGCACTGCGGTGCTATCAGCCACGTCGCGGCGCAAATTGCAAGAAGCAGACGCATTGATTGAGGTTTCATTGAAGTTCTCCGGTGAATAGGGGCTGGATCACAGCATACGCTGGCAAGCAGGCGTTTCGACTTGGGGTTTACGCAAACATCACACCCGCGACACCCGACCGGCCGGTTTTGGCTGTAAATTAACACAATGGCACGTCCCACCCAACTCCTGCACGCCCAGCGCGCCCCTGTACCCACGCGCCCCGCAGCCACGGTCTTGCTGCTGCGCGATTCCGTCGATGGCATAGAAGTGCTGATGACGCGCCGCTCCATGACAGCCAGTTTTGCACCCGGTGCCTACGTCTTTCCGGGTGGCGGTATAGACGCCCTGGACGCCACCAGCCACGGCCAGGCACGACGCCGCGCGACCCAAAGCGAACTGCACTTGACGCAGGCCATTGCCGCCATCCGCGAGAGCTTTGAAGAGTTGGGTGTGCTGCTGGCGCGCCGCCACGATGGCGCGCTGGCGGATCACAGCGACATTGCGTCGCTGGACCGCTCCAGACCGTTTGCCGCGCAGTGCCAAAGTCGGGGTCTGATACTGGCCGCCGACGAGGTATTCGTGCTGGCCCACTGGATCACCGACCGCGATCTGATGCGGCGCTTCGATGTGCCATTCCTCGTAGCCCGCATGCCCGAGGGACAAACACCTGTCGCCGACGAGTCGGAACAGTTCGAGCCGGTCTGGGTGCGCCCCGTCGACGCCTTGAAACGGCATCGCGAAGGCCAGTTCTTCATCATATTTCCGACCATGCGCACGCTTGATCGCCTGCTCGCCTACGAGTCAGTGAACGCCGTATTGCAGGCCTGCGCAGTCACCGAACAGCCGCTTTGGACCAGTTGCCCGCGCGCCGGTCTGCTTGGCGGCCACGAGGCACGCTACATGGAGCAGGATCTGCCTTATGGCGAACTGGCTCTGGTCTGCCCGGACGGACAGATCATGCACGCACTCGACTGGCAATGCGAAGCGCCGGTATCCCTTCTCAAGAACATCATGCGCCTGACCGCGCCCAACCCCGGTCCCATGACTGGACCCGGCACCAACAGCTATCTTGTGGGTGATCCGAACACGGGTTATATTGCCATTGACCCGGGACCGGCCGACGTCGAACACCTGCAAAAACTGTGGCGTGCAGCGGGTGGCAATATCCGCATGATTGTCTGCACCCATTCGCACCCGGACCATTCGCCTGGCGCCGCTCCGCTGCAGGCCATGTGCACGCCCCGCCCACCGATATTGGGCCTGCCTTCACAAGCAAGTGCGCGCCAGCACAGCCAGTTCACGCCCGAACGTGCCCTGGCGCATCAGGAATTGTTGAAGCTTTCAGGACAGACTCAGGATGGCGAGGTGACGCACACGCTGCAGGTGCTGCATACACCTGGTCATGCCGCCAACCACCTGTGCCTGCTGCTGCTGGAAGACCGCCTGCTGTTCAGCGGTGACCACATCCTGTGCGGCAGCACGACCGTGATTGACCCACCAGACGGCGACATGACGCTTTACCTGGAGTCACTCGACCTGCTTGGTGCTGCCTGCGCCCAGCACGGTATCGAGTTCATCCTGCCGGCGCATGGCTATGTGATGGGCGGCTATGAGGGCGAAGCCGCCAGTGCCATCGCGCGCCTGAAGGCGCATCGCTTGCAGCGCGAAGCCAAGATCATACGAGTCATGCAGGCATTGCCCCAGGGCTCGCTGGATGACTGGGTCGCGCAGGCCTATGACGATGTGCCTGAGCGTATGTGGCCGGTGGCCAAGCGCTCGCTGCTGGCCCATGTGGCGCGCATCGAAGCCGCCTTGTCCATCAACGATTGACCTGGTGGGGGTCGGCGGGAGTGGGACGGATGCCGGGGATTCATACGCTTCACTTTTTGAAATCGCCCCCAACATCCGCCCCACTCCCGCCTTGCGCTGTTGCTGGAACTGATTTGAGTGGCCGTTGGGACAGTGGTGCCAACTACCGTTTCAGACTGCGAACGGTAGTAGCATTCACGGAAATGCCTGCCTGATTGCCGACATTGGGTGCCACGATGTCGCTGGAACAAGTTGACATGTGGGAGGAGGTTATGTAACAACATATCTTGTGAATACGGTTCTATGGAATGATCTTGACATCGAAC
>CAIYGK010000178.1 GCA_903925725.1 uncultured beta proteobacterium
CGACGCAACACCCACAGGACTGGTGTTCGGGAACTTTTCGATCTGTGGCACCGATGGGTGCACCGACCGGCCCACGTCCATCCCGCATTCATTTTGGGACCGGTGATGATCAGCATTTGATCAGGGATTGGCGAAATTTGTTTCGACCAATTTCCAAATCACAATGGTGTCGAGGGGGGGTGACATGTCCCGACCGCAAGACTGACCGAGCTGCGCCGCAGCGCCCGACTGTAATCGTTGGGCGATGTACCGTCGGGGTTGAGGATATAGCGATTGGGGGTGGTGGTGCCGGGCATCGGCAAGCGGGTCGGATACCGCGAGGGGACAAGACCACCAGCGAGCGTCAGCACCGCGTCCTGCCAGAATTCTTCCTGGTCGAAATAGAAGCAATGCGTGGTCACCGGGCTGAGCATCGCGTCCGGATCGTCGTCAAATTTGGCAAAAAGATCGGAGCAATCGACTTCGCACATCGTATCTGGCGCATCGTCGGGCAGCCCGACCCGGCCCATGCGCGGCGCCAGTTCCAGGCGCTTGGCATTCGATGCCAGCAACGCCTTGTCGTAACCGTTGCAATAAGCGGTCAGCCGCCCGCCATATTTCGCAAATGCGGTTGAAAAGATCGCACCATCATCGAACGCACTGGTATCGACATCGGCCGCCACCAGCAGGACTTGCGCCACCTGCCATGACGGCGACACATCCTGGTACGCCCAGCAAAACGCCTGTTGCAGCACGAACGCGCCCATCGAATGCGCCATGACATGGACGTCGATGGTGCAATCGGTGGCTTGCGTGCGCTCAAGCAGCGCTATTGCGTCGGTCACCAACCTGCTGGCTGAGGCGCGCGCGTTGGCGCGGTCTGGCAGATAGGCAAAAGTCACCCCGTCCGATGGCCAGTCGAAACTGACCACCTGGCCACACCAGCCGACCGAAATCAGATGTTGCGCGCATTTCATGTGAAACGCCTTGGCCGCCTGGTGATTGACATTGAAGCCGTGGATCAGAAACAGCACGTCTCCGCGGCGCGCCGCGCCCACGCCGTTGCTGGTCAGTTCAGTGTCACCCGCATTGGCGGTGGCGCCTGCCATCAGTTGGCGCACCCAATCGGCGACACCCGGCTCGGTTTCGGCACTATTTTCATCTGTGAAGGTGATGTAGCGCGACTGCGTTGCCAGCGCATCCGAGTCAGTCGCGTCGCGCAATGTGATCATGAATTCAGTCATGGTGCCACCCTTTTCAGGAAGGTTGCTGCAAGATCATTGGCTCTTGAGAAATTCGATTATCGCTTTGCGGTCATCATCGTTCAGCGCCGGGCCGATCACCCCGTTGCCGCGCGGTCCATCGCGGAACTCGTGGCCGCGGTTGGAATTGCCCGTCTGGCTGGCGTCAAAGCGGAACGTGCCTGCAGGACAGGCCAGACCAAACCACGACAACCCGGTTTCAAGCCCGACTTTCCGGGGATCATAAGCGCGATTGCCAAGGCAGAATGTGCCGGGTCGGTCCTTGGCCGGATCGCTGCCCAACAGCGCGTCGAGGCTGGGGACAGAACCGTTGTGCAGATAGGGCGGGGTTGCCCAGATGCC
>CAIYGK010000179.1 GCA_903925725.1 uncultured beta proteobacterium
AGCGTTCGTTGATGACGGCAGTGGCGTCAGGGGTGACATGCGGGCCGTCATCAAAGCGGTTTTACTCGACACCGAGGCCCGCGATACTGCGCTGGCCAGCGACGCAGCATTTGGAAAACTGCGCGAACCCGTGGTGCGGTTTTTGAACTGGGCACGGGCTTTCGGAGCCAACTCGGCAACCGACGTTTGGGCAGTGGGTGATCTGTCGGACCCGGCCACCAAGTTGGGCCAGAGCCCCATGCGTTCAGGGTCTGTCTTCAACTTCTTCCGACCCGGCTATATGCCCCCGGGCAGTGACCTCTCCAGCCGGGGGTTGGTGGCGCCAGAGTTTCAGATTACCAACGAGTCCTCGATTCCGGGCTACGTCAATTTCATGCAGCGGTCCATAAGCGGTGTGGGGATTGGCGATGTCAAAGCCAATTACGCGCCCCTGCTGGCGCTGGTTACCGATAGCGCCGCACTGCTGGCAGAACTCAATCTGGTGCTTGCTGCCAACCAGTTGCCAGCGGCTACGCTGGCGAGTCTCAAAACAGCGCTGGATACCGTTGCCGTCAGCACGGATGCCGGCAAGCTCAACCGCATTTATGCCGCCATTACGCTGGTCATGGCATCGCCTTCCTATATCGCACAGAAGTAAGGTAACGTTCATGAACCACTTTGCCGATATGCCCGAAGACAATGCTTCGCGGCGCGCTTTTCTGAAACGGGGTGCCGCCTTGTCACTGGCGGCCAGTGCCACGCCATGGGCGCTGTCCCTGGCCGCGATGGGAGAGGCCGCTGCGGCAACGGCAACCGACTACAAAGCCTTGGTGTGTGTCTTCCTGTATGGTGGCAACGACTACGCCAATACCCTGGTGCCATACGACCTCATCAGCCACACCGCTTACCGGGGTTTTCGTTCCAACATTGCCATTGACCGCACCGCCCTTGCCGCCACCGTGCTCAATCCCGCCACGCCACTGGCGGGTGGGCGCCAGTATGCGCTGGCACCGGGGCTGGAGCCATTGGTGCCGGTATTTGATGCCGGCAAGCTATCGGTGATTCTCAATGTGGGGACCCTGGTGCAGCCCACCACCAAGCTGCAGTACAGCAACAAGTCGGTACTGCTGCCACCCAAGCTCTTTTCCCACAACGACCAGCAGGCGTACTGGCAGGCGTCCTCGCCGGAGGGCGCCAATTCGGGCTGGGGTGGTCGCATGGGCGACCTGTTTGTAGCGGGTAACGGCAATGCAAGCTTTACCTGTATCAACGTGTCGGGCAATGCGGTGTACCTGACTGGCAAGAGTGCCGTTCAGTACCAGGTCACCACGGGCGGCGCAGTGGCCATCAATGGCGTGAGCAGCAACCTGTTTGGATCGAGTGCCTGCTCCACCGCTCTGCGCAACCTCCTGGTGGCACCCAGCACGCAATTGTTTGAAAGCGAGTATGCGCGGGTGGCTCGCCGGTCAATCGATGCGCAAGTGGCGCTCACATCCGCACTGGCGGGCAGCAGCGTCAACACCGTTTTCCCAACGGGCAACGACCTTGCCAGCCAATTAAAGATGGTGGCCCGGATGATCGCGGCACGGTCGGCCTTGGGTGCCAAGCGCCAGGTGTTTCTGGTGGCC
>CAIYGK010000180.1 GCA_903925725.1 uncultured beta proteobacterium
ACCGTTCCCGGAACGCCCGCCGCATGGGCTGCTCTGGCTGAACGCTTCGGCCGCCTGCCCCTGCAGACGTCGATGGCGCGTGCGATTGAGCTGGCACGCGACGGATTCCCGGTCTCGCCAACCGTTGCCTTTGCCTGGCAACAAGCGAACAAATTGTTTCGCGAACAACTCAAGGAGGCTCATTTCAAGTCCTGGTTCGACACCTTTGCACCTGCACGCGCGCCCAACGCCGGCGAAATCTGGCGCTCTGTCGCGCATGCCGACACCTTGCAGGCCATTGCTGACAGCAAGGCGAACAGCTTCTATCGTGGCGCCCTGGCGGAGCGCATCGCTGCTTGCGTCCAGTCTGCTGGTGGCTATTTGCAGGTGGAAGATCTGGCCGCCTACCAGGTCGATTGGTGCGAGCCCATCAGCGTCAATTACCGCGGCTACGATGTGTGGGAAATCCCGCCCAACGGCCACGGACTGGTGGCTCTGATCGCCTTGAACATCCTGAAAGGCTTTGATTTCAGCGAGCGCGATACCGTGCTCACGCAGCACCGCCAGATCGAAGCGATCAAACTGGCATTTGCCGATGGTCTGGCGCATATCGGCGACCCGGCCCATATGCGGGTCTCGGTGGCTGACTTGCTGTCGCCGTCCTATGCCGACGAGCGCCGAAAAATGATAGGCGAGCGCGCCATCGATCCCATGCCTGGCCAGCCGCCTCAGGGCGGTACGGTATACCTGAGCACCGCAGACGGCGAGGGCAATATGGTGTCGTTGATCCAGAGCAATTACATGGGCTTCGGTTCAGGTCTGGTCGTGCCAGGGACCGGCATTGCGCTGCACAACCGTGGCAACAACTTCTCGATGAAAGCCGGCCATCCAAATTGCGTCGCACCAGGGAAGCGCCCGTATCACACCATCATCCCCGGCTTTCTTACCAAGGACGGCAAGGCGGTTGGCCCCTTCGGTGTGATGGGCGGCTTCATGCAGCCGCAAGGCCATGTCCAGATGGTGATGAACAGCATCGACTTCGGTCTCAATCCACAAGCCGCACTGGACGCACCGCGCTGGGAATGGCTGAGTGGCAAACACGTCAATATCGAGCGCGCCACACCGGAGCATCTGTTTCATGGCTTGGCGGCACTGGGACATGATCTGTCATGGTCCAACAACCGGATCGCGTTTGGACGCGGCCAAATCATCTGGCGCAATGCGGATGGCGTGTTGTGCGGCGGCACGGAACCGCGCACCGATGGCGCGATCGCCGCGTGGTAATGCAAGAGAATTGAGGCGACTGGTCGACTGCTCTGCCTGCGCCGTCGAATCAGTCAAGTCGTTTGCAGATTTCCAGCACCGCGTTGCTGTGGTTCATGCTGTAAAAGTGCAGCCCCGGCGCACCACCGGCCAGCAGTTGTTGGCACAGTTCGGTCACTACTTCCAGACCAAAGGACTTGATGGATGCGCTGTCGTCACCAAAGCTCTGCAGACGCAGGCGAATCCAGCGCGGGATCTCCGCGCCACAAGCGTCGGAAAATCGCATCAATTGCGTCGAACTGGTGATCGGCATGATGCCCGGTACCACTGGCACATTCAGGCCGAGTGCGTCCACCTCTTCGACAAAACGAAAGTAGGCGTCAGGGTTATAGAAGTACTGCGTGATGGCGGAGTTGGCGCCGGCCTGGATCTTGGTCGCGAATGCCTGCAAGTCACTCGTTGGCGATTTGGCCTGAGGATGCACTTCCGGGTAGGCCGCCACTTCGATGTGGAAATCGTCGCCCGACTCGGAGCGGATGAAGCTCACGAGATCGCTGGCGTAGTGGAACTCACCACCGGTTCCATAACCGCTGGGGAGGTCGCCGCGCAGCGTGACCAGACGCTTGACACCCATGGCCTTGAGCGTTGCCAGTTGCGCTGCAACGGTAGCCCGCGTGGCCCCAATGCAGGACAGATGGGATGCCGCACTCTGACCTTCTGCGAGGATGTCGCGCACCGTGTTGAAAGTGCCTTCCTGCGTCGAGCCACCAGCGCCAAAAGTCACCGAGCAGAACTCCGGCTTGAGCGCGTACAACTGCTGGCGCACCCGGCGCAGCTTTTCCACGCCCTCCGGGGTTTTCGGCGGAAAGAACTCAATACTCACGTGCCTGGCTGCGTTGTCACTCATGATGGCTCCTGCTTTCGAGCAGCAATAAAAAATTCGCGGTTGCCGTCACCCCCTGCTATGGGTGAGTCGAACCACGCCGTCACGGTCATACCCAGCGCCGCACAGGCATCGCGCAAGCGCTTTTCAATCGCGGGATAGAAGGAAATGTCTTTCACAATACCCCCTTTGCCCACCTGCCCCGGTTGCAACTCGAACTGGGGCTTCACCAGCGTCAGCAAAGTGCCTGCAGGTTTCAACAAGAGAACAATCGCTGGCAGCACCAGTGTTTGTGAAATGAAAGACAGATCCGCAACGATCAGGTCAAATTCAGGGACAAATTCTGAGGTTTCACCCTCTTCGACAGCAAACTGGCCCGCCAGCCCGGTACTCCGCTCGTAAGCATCGACCAGATCCACCGCCATCAGCGAGCGAGCATTGACCTTTTCAATACACAGCACGCGCGAATCCTCACGCAAACGCGGATGCAACTGGGCACTGCCAACGTCGACTCCCACCACCGATGCAGCGCCGTGCTGCAGCAGGCAGTCGGTAAAGCCGCCGGTGGACTGACCTACATCCAGACAGGCCAGGCCAGCGACAGACAAACCGAGGTGTCGCAGCGCGGCTTCAAGCTTGAGGCCTCCGCGTGAAACATAGCGTGCCTCCGAGTCGTCAAGCAGCCGCAACTCGGCGTCCGCCGGTATCTCGTCACCGTTCTTCCCGACAGAATTCCACTGCTCGCCATGCAGCCACTGCAAGCCGTTGGCAATGAGGCGTTGAGCTTGCGAGCGGCTGGTGGCCAGATGACGCACCACCAGAAGCTGATCGGCCCGCATCAATAGCGGTAGCTATCGGCCTTGTAAGGGCCG
The DNA here is from genome assembly GCA_903925725.1 of uncultured beta proteobacterium. GTDB lineage: Bacteria > Pseudomonadota > Gammaproteobacteria > Burkholderiales > Burkholderiaceae_C > Rhodoferax. The sequence goes on from CAIYGK010000180.1 coordinate 2,998, forward strand.
GCTTTGTTCACGCCGATGTAGGCCGCCTGCTCGTCGGTGAGCTCACTCAGCATGGCACCAACCTTCTTCAGGTGCAGACGAGCCACTTTTTCGTCCAGATGCTTGGGCAACACATAAACCTTGCCGACCTTGTATTCCTTGGGCTTGGTGAACAGCTCGATCTGCGCGATCGTCTGATTGGCAAAGCTCGAAGACATCACAAAACTCGGGTGACCGGTGCCGCAGCCCAGATTGACCAGGCGCCCCTTGGCCAGCAGGATGATGCGCTTGGCCGCTGCCTTGCCCTTGGCCGGGAAGATCACATGATCGACCTGCGGCTTGATCTCTTCCCACTTGCATTTTTCCAAGGAGGCGACGTCGATTTCATTGTCGAAGTGACCGATGTTGCATACGATGGCCTGATCCTTCATGGCGGCCATGTG
>CAIYGK010000181.1 GCA_903925725.1 uncultured beta proteobacterium
ATAGAAGACTTAAACTTCTCACATCGACACCGAATCTGCTGGTCGTGTTGTGTAAAGAGTTTCAATTAACCCAAGGAGTGATTTCATGCCCCAAACCCTGACCGAACAATTGAGCCGCGAACAACAGATCGCCGCACTGGAAAAAGACTGGGCCACCAATCCCCGCTGGAAGGGGATCAAGCGCGGTTACAGCGCTGCTGATGTGGTGCGTCTGCGCGGTTCTTTCCCGATCGAACACACGCTGGCGCGCCGCGGGGCCGAAAAACTCTGGGACTTGGTCAACACCGAACCCTACGTCAACTGTCTGGGTGCATTGACCGGTGGTCAAGCCATGCAACAAGTCAAAGCCGGTGTCAAAGCGATTTATCTGTCCGGTTGGCAGGTTGCCGCCGATAACAATAACTCGGCTTCGATGTATCCGGATCAATCCCTGTACACGGTTGATTCTGTTCCGAAGGTGGTCGAGCGCATCAATAACACGTTCCGTCGGGCGGATGAAATCCAGCATTCCAAGGGAATCGACGCCGGTGATGACGGCTACATCGATAATTTTGCTCCTATTGTGGCCGACGCCGAAGCCGGTTTTGGTGGCGTGCTCAACGCGTTCGAGCTGATGAAGAACATGATCAAGGCTGGAGCAGCTGGAGTGCATTGGGAAGACCAACTCGCCTCTGTCAAGAAGTGCGGTCACATGGGAGGCAAGGTGCTGGTGCCGACGGCGGAGGCTTGCCAGAAACTCATCGCGGCGCGCATGGCAGCGGACGTCTGTGGTGTGCCGACACTGGTGATTGCCCGGACCGACGCCGAAGCTGCCGACCTGCTGACCAGTGACTACGACGCAATCGACAAGCCGTTTCTGACCGGCGAGCGCACAGCCGAAGGTTTTTACAAGACACGCAAAGGACTGGACCAGGCCATCGCTCGTTCCGTTGCCTACGCCTCCTATGCCGACCTGGTATGGTGCGAGACCGGTACGCCGGATCTGGAGTTCGCACGCAAGTTCGCTGAAGGTGTACACAAGGTGCATCCAGGCAAGATGCTGGCTTACAACTGCTCGCCGTCTTTCAACTGGAAGAAGAACCTGGATGACGCCACTATCGCCAAGTTCCAGAAGGAACTCGGTGCCATGGGCTACAAGTACCAGTTCATCACGCTGGCTGGCATCCACTCGATGTGGTTCCATATGTTCGATCTCGCGCAAGACTACGTGAAGCGCGGCATGACGGCCTACGTTGAACGCCTGCAGGAGCCTGAATTCGCAGCGCGTGAGCGCGGCTACACCTTTGTTTCGCATCAGCAGGAAGTCGGCACCGGCTACTTTGATGAAGTCACCACCGCGATTCAGGGCGGCAAATCCAGCGTAACGGCGTTGACCGGTTCCACTGAGGAAGAGCAGTTTCATTGACGTTTCAGGCGCAGGCCGGTCAGCGTAAAATCGCGCTGTTCCGGCCTCCAAATACCAAGGCGCGGCTTGTCCGCGCCTTTTCGTTTATGAAACCTTGTAGGACAGACCTTAGCTACGCAACGCAAGCCAACTCTGTCCTCAAACGATTATCTGCAACCATGATTCAAATTACGCTTCCCGACGGCTCAGTACGTGATTTCCCGCAGCCGGTAACAGTTGCCGAGGTGGCGGCCTCCATTGGTTCGGGCCTGGCCAAGGCTGCGCTTGCAGGCAAGGTCGACGGCAAGGTGGTAGACACCAGTCACGTGATCGAAGCGGACGCTGCCCTGTCCATTGTCACAGCAAAGGACGCGGCTGGATTGGAGCTCATTCGGCATTCCACCGCGCATCTGCTGGCTTACGCCGTGAAAGAACTCTTTCCGGACGCGCAGGTCACTATTGGCCCGGTCATAGAGCATGGGTTCTTCTACGATTTTTCCTACAAACGCCCCTTTACGCTGGAGGACCTGGCGGCCATCGAGAAGAAGATGGTCGAACTCGCTGCCAGGGATGAGACGGTTAGCAGAAGGGTGTTGCCGCGTGATGAGGCAGTTGCCTATTTCAAGGGCCTTGGCGAGCATTACAAGGCGGAAAT
>CAIYGK010000182.1 GCA_903925725.1 uncultured beta proteobacterium
CTGACGCTGCATACCGACAAGCCGGTGGTCATCACCGGCGCACAGCGCAATGCCTCGGAGATGGATTTCGACGGTCCGCGCAACCTGCTCAATGCCTTGCGCATCTGCCGCTGCGAAGCGGCGCGCGGCATGGGTGTTCTGGTGGCGCTGAACGACCACATCAATGCGGCCCGGGAAGCGACCAAGACCCACACCCTAGATGTCGAGACCTTCCAGTCCGGCGAGTGGGGTTATCTTGGCGCACTGGTGAAAGAGCGGGTGGTTTTCCATCGCAAGCCGACGAGACGCCTGCATCTGCCCCTGCTCGCAGCAAACCTGCCGGCGGTGGAGATCGTCTCGATGTATGCTGGCGCCAGCGGCGCGCTGGTCCGGGCGGCGGCCGACAGCGGCGCACGCGGTCTGGTGGTGCAGGCGGTCGCATCGGGCCACGTGAATGCGGCCATGTTCGACGCCATTGTGGACGTTCTGCAGCGCGGTGTGGCGGTAGTGGTCGCCACCCGGATTGCCAAAGGCGGCACCCGGCTTGGCTACGGCTTTGCCGGGTCATCGCAGCAACTGGTGCAGGCGGGTGCGGTCCTGAGTTCTGATTTGTCGGCCTGGAAGGCCAGAATACTGCTGATGCTGGCCCTGCAGAATGGCGCAACGTCATCAGCGGCCTTGACGCGTCTCTTTGAAACCTGATGCCAGACGCTGAACATCTGAAGGAAGAATAATGGACAACCCGCAACAACGCGATGTCGCCAGCGCGCAGGAACTGCTCGGGCGTCTGCGCGGCCTGTTTGAGATCGGCGTGGCCACCCTGGCAGCATCCTGCGCGCAGGATGGCAGACTGCGATCGGACCAACTGGATGAGCACCAGGTGGTCTTGTTCGAGATGGCATGGGCAAGCGCAGACCTGCTCGCGGCCGACACCGTGCTGGCCGGGCTCGACACACACAGCAGCGCCATGGACACCGGACTTGCGCTGATCTTCGCCGTGGAAGCGATTACATCGGTGCTTGCCAGGATGGAGATGCTCTACATCGAACTGGACCTCGAACTTGCCCCGCTGCGGGCGCTGGCGACCGAAGCCGGCTGGGCATGCCTGCGCCGTTCGGCGGGCAGCGCGCGGGCGCTGGCAGATGCCGGCCGTGCGCTGTCGTCGGCCTCCGGCGAGATCGGCTGCATTGCGCTGGACGAGCCGCTTGCCATAGTGCAGGCGTCGTTTCGCCGTTTTGCGGAGGAGGTCGTCGCGCCACAGGCCGAGGCTATTCATCGCCATGACATGACGATTCCCGAACCCCTGCTGCAGTCACTGCGTGACATGGGGGTGTTTGGCCTGTCGATCCCCGAGAAGTATGGCGGCAGTGCGCCGAACGACCACGACGATACGGTGATGATGGTGGCTGTCACGGAGGCGCTGTCGGAGGCTTCATTGGCGGGCGCAGGCAGCCTGATCACGCGCCCGGAGATTTTGAGCCGTGCGTTGATGGCCGGCGGTACCGAGGCACAGAAGGCACACTGGTTGCCCAGGATCGCAGTCGGCGAACCCTTGTGCGCCATCGCGATCACCGAGCCCGATTTCGGATCGGATGTGGCCAGTCTGTCCCTCAAGGGCAGCCCCACCGACGGTGGCTGGCTGCTGAACGGCACCAAGTCATGGTGCACATTCGCTGGCAGGGCGGAACTGCTGATGGTGGTCGCACGCACCAATCCTGACCGGTCGCTCGGTCACAAGGGCCTCAGTTTGCTACTGGTAGAAAAGCCCGCGTATGCCGGCCATGCATTTGACTTCCGTCAGACTGGCGGCGGTCGTCTGGTCGGCAAGGCGATCCCAACGATCGGCTACCGCGGCATGCATTCGTTTGATCTGGCCTTCGATGATTACTTCGTGCCTGAAGCCAACGTGATTGGCGGCAAAGACGGACTCGGACAGGGTTTCTATTTC
>CAIYGK010000183.1 GCA_903925725.1 uncultured beta proteobacterium
CCCCGACCCACAGCTTAGAAGGCTGTTGCTCTATCCAACTGAGCTACGGGCAGAGATCGAGAGAAAAAGATATGGTCGGGGCGAAAGGATTCGAACCTTCGACCCTCTGGTCCCAAACCAGATGCGCTACCAGGCTGCGCTACGCCCCGACGTGTCGTTATTGTAGCGGCTGACACCATGGATTACATTCTGGGCATGCTGCCTGCACCCCCACCGCTGGCCTGGCTCGACCCGGGTGAAGACTTTCCGCCAGTGAACCAAAGCTGGGGAGCAGAATCCCGTGCACCGGGTTTGCTGGCCGTGGGCGGTGCGCTCAATGTCGAGACCTTGTGCCGAGCCTACCGCAACGGCATATTTCCCTGGTTCAGCATGGGGCAGCCCATTCTCTGGTGGAGCCCGGACCCCCGAATGGTGTTGCAGGTTGAGGCATTCCGTCTGCACCCGTCCTTCAAAAAATTCTTGCGAAAGTTTGCCCGGACCGATGGCTGCGAAATCCGGATTGACTCGGCTTTCGAACAAGTCATCGGCGCCTGCGCCAGTAGCCCGCGCGCCGGACAAAGTGGCACGTGGATCGTACCCGACATGATTGCGGCCTACGGCGAAATGCATCGCGCCGGCCATGCCCATAGCGTTGAAACGTGGATGCATGGCCGACTCGTTGGTGGGCTTTATTGCATTGCTTTGGGCAAATCGGTATTTGGTGAATCGATGTTCAGTCGCGTCAGTGAAGCCTCCAAGGTTGCACTGGCAGCCCTGGTCTGCTTTTGCAGCCACCACGGCATCCAACAAATTGATTGCCAGCAAAACACAGCACACCTGGCCTCGCTGGGTGCCTGCGAAGTTTCTCGTGTGGCATTTATAGAACAGTTAACTGCGGCGCAGACCGGCTTGGCACCGCAGTGGAAATTTGAGACCCTATACTGGGACGAACTAATTCATCCGGATTCACCAGCAACGTGACCGATCTCCATGACTTGCCTCTGCAGGCCCTGCAGTTTTACAGCACCGCGCCTTACGCCTGCAGCTATTTGCCGGAAAGACTGGCACGCTCCCAGGTAGCGACACCCAGCCACCTGATCAATTCCAGCACTTACTCGGAACTGGTCAGTGCAGGATTCAGACGTAGCGGCATGTTCACCTACCGGCCGTATTGCGATGCCTGCCGCAGTTGTATACCGATACGGGTGCTTGTCAATGGGTTTCGACCTGACCGCAGTCAGCGCCGCGCATGGCGCACACATCACGGATTGCAGGCCCGCGTCATGAAGCTCTGCTTTCTGGAAGAGCACTACGCCCTGTATTTGCGGTACCAGAACACTCGACATGCTGGCGGCGGCATGGATCAGGACAGTGTCAACCAGTACACGCAATTCCTCCTGCAAAGCCGGGTCAATTCGCGCCTGGTTGAATTTCGCGAGAGGCTCGACGATGGCAGTGCGGGCGCTTTGAAGATGGTCTCGATACTCGATCTGCTCGATGATGGGATTTCTTGCGTCTATACCTTTTTTGAACCTGAAACGAACAACAGTTTTGGCACCTACGGCGTCTTATGGGAGATTGAACAGGCCAAAGCCCTGCAGCTGCCTTATGCCTACCTGGGTTACTGGGTCGCTGAGAGCCGCAAGATGAACTACAAGGCAAGGTTTCGCCCTGCAGAGTTTCTGGTGGAAGGTCAATGGACCCTTGACACTCAAGCTTGATCCGCACAAACCCGAAGTCTAATTTTCACCAGATAAAATCGGAGCTCAGCAGATCAGGAGCACCCATGAGAAAAGAAGATTCCGGAAGCGGCGCCACACCCACTGTTCAGGTCATTGAGCGCATGTTCACCTTGATTGATGTACTAGCCTCCCGTGAGGAAGCGATTTCACTCAAGGAAATCAGCGAAAAGTCAGGCCTGCACCTGTCGACCACGCATCGATTGTTGAATGATCTGGCCACCGGACGCTTTGTGGAACATCCGCAGCCTGGTAGCTATCGGCTTGGCATGCGATTGCTGGAGTTGGGAAACCTTGTGAAGAGTCGGCTCAATGTGCGCGACGCTGCGCTGGCACCGATGCGCGAACTGCACAAACTGATTCAGCAGCCGGTCAATCTCAGCATGCGACAGGGCGACGAGATCGTCTACATTGAGCGTACGTACAGTGAGCGCTCGGGCATGCAGGTAGTACGGGCCATTGGCGGCCGCGCACCTCTGCACCTGACTTCTGTTGGCAAATTGTTTCTGGCTGCGGACGATCCACAGCGAGTTCGCGCATACGCTACACGAACCGGCTTGAGCGGGCACACAAAGAACAGCCTGACGCAACTCCCCGCCTTGGAGCGCGAGTTGTCAAGGGTACGCCAGCACGGCAATGCGCATGACAACGAAGAACTTGAACTCGGCGTGCGTTGCATGGCTGCGGGCATTTACGACGACCAGGGCATGTTGGTGGCTGGCCTGTCAATTTCTGCGCCAGCCGGACGACTGGAAGAAGCATGGCTGCCCAAACTGCAAGCCGCAGCACGTGAAATTTCAGTCACCCTGGGCTACAAGGCTGACAGCCTGCGCTAAGCCTAGCCCCTGATTCTTCCGGCGGCGGACTGACTCACAACGGTGGCCGCAACCGGCACCGAGTGCGACAGCGTTGAGGGAGACGATTCGACCCAGCGCCGGACCCGTTCCGCATCACCGATGCGACTGAGTTTGCCGGCCGAGTCGAGAAAGACCATGATCAGTTTGCGCCCAGCCACCTTGGCCTGCATTACCAGGCATTGGCCGGCTTCAGAAATATAGCCAGTCTTTTGCAGTCCAATGTCCCATGAAGGATTTTTGACAAGGCGATTCGTGTTTCTGTATTGCAGTGTCCTGTTGCCGACCGCAACCTGATGCTCGGGCGAAGTGGACAACTCACGCAGAGTCGGATCGCCATACGCAATATTGACCAGTTTTACCAGATCGCGCGCACTCGACTGGTTCTTGCTGGAAAGTCCGGTCGGTTCCTCGTAGTTTGTGTCGTTCATTCCAATCAATCGAGCCTTGGCATTCATCAGGCCGACAAAGACCGGCAATCCACCCGGATAGCTGCGCCCCAGTGCATGCGCGGCACGGTTCTCACTTGACATCAAGGCCAGATGCAGGAGTTCACCCCGGCTCAAAACCGTGCCCACCTTGAGACGAGATGTGCTGCCTTTTTCAGTATCGACGTCGGACTGGGAAATGGTGATGAACTCATCCATCGGCAGTCGGGCTTCACTCACCACCAGGCCGGTCATCAATTTCGTGAGGGATGCAATCGGCAAGACGGCCTTGTCGTTCTTGCTGAACAACACTTCGTTGGTGTCCTGGTCAATCACAAGCGCAACACTCGACTTCAGTGCCAACGTGTCATGCGCCTGATGCAATCCCGCGATTTGACCGAACGAGGGCTTCAGCGGCACCGCCGCCGCGTGCACGACCGGTTTGCGTTTGCTTGCCACAAACGTCCTGACAACCCGGTGTTTGACGGCAGCCTTGTCAGCGGGCTTTGTACCCGCATGCTGGTTCTCGGTCGCCCCTGCCTGCGGCAACGAAAGCGAAAGAGCAAGTACGGTCAGGGTACAGAATATCGATGAGTGACTCAAGATATTCCTAGAAGCAACGCAATTGACTTTTCATGGCGCCGAGTTTATACAAAAAAACCCACAAGATCAATTAGTTGCAGCACTATCTTCACGAAGAAACCAATTGACCCGTTAACTAGCCTTGCGCCGCCACCCGATCAGCCTTGCTTTGCAACTTGTTGAGTGCGCTCAAGTACGCCTTGGCGGAAGCGACGATGATGTCGGGATCCGAGCCGACACCATTGACAACGCGACCACTGTTTTGCAATCGAACCGTGACTTCACCCTGACTTTCCGTGGAACCGCTGATCGCATTGACTGAATAGAGCACCATCTCGGCACCGCTCTTGACCTGTGCTTCGATCGCCTTCAAAGATGCATCCACTGGGCCATTGCCGTTAGACGTGCTGCTGACTTCCTTTCCAGACACCGTGAAGACAATGCTGGCTTGAGGCCGCTCGCCCGTTTCGCTGCGTTGGGACAGTGAAACAAAACGGTATTGCTCGGTGTCATGCGTTACCCCCTCGTCGCTCACCAAGGCGAGAATGTCCTCGTCAAATATCTCGCTCTTGCGATCGGCAAGTTCCTTGAATCTGGCGAAGGCACTGTTGACATCGGCTTCACTTTCCATCTGTACGCCGAGTTCCTGCAAGCGCTGCTTGAAGGCGTTGCGACCACTGAGCTTGCCGAGAATGATTTTGTTGGTACTCCAACCAACGTCTTCGGCACGCATGATTTCGTAAGTGTCGCGCGCTTTGAGAACGCCGTCCTGATGAATACCGGAGGCGTGCGCAAACGCATTGGCGCCAACGACCGCCTTGTTGGGCTGCACGACGAAGCCTGTGGTCTGACTGACCATGCGGCTGGCAGCCAGAATATGCTTGGTATCAATGCCCAGATCCAGCCCGAAATAGTCGCGTCGCGTCTTGATCGCCATGACCACCTCTTCCAGACTGCAGTTGCCGGCCCGCTCACCCAATCCGTTGATAGTGCACTCAACCTGGCGCGCACCGCCGATTTTCACGCCCGCCAGGGAATTGGCCACCGCCATGCCCAGATCGTTGTGACAATGCACCGACCATATCGCCTTGTCTGAATTGGGCACGCGCTGACGCAGATTCCTGATGAAGTTGCCATACAACTCGGGTATGGCGTATCCCACAGTGTCGGGCACATTGATGGTGGTCGCGCCTTCGCTGATCACCGCTTCAATGATGCGGCAAAGAAAGTCGGGATCACTGCGGTAGGCGTCTTCCGGACTGAACTCGACGTCTGCAACCAGGTTGCGCGCAAAGCGCACCGCCAACTTCGCTTGCTCAAACACCTGGTCGGGTGTCATGCGCAACTTCTTTTCCATATGCAGTGCAGAGGTCGCTATGAACGTGTGGATGCGTGCACTGTTGGCACCCCTAAGCGCTTCAGCGGCACGCGAAATGTCCCGGTCATTGGCACGCGACAAAGAACACACAGTCGAATCCTTGATCGCATTGGCAATGCACTGTACGGCGTCAAAGTCACCATTGGAACTCGCAGCAAAACCCGCTTCTATGACGTCGACCTTGAGGCGTTCCAACTGGCGTGCAATGCGCAATTTCTCGTCCTTGTTCATGGACGCGCCAGGGGACTGCTCGCCATCTCGCAGCGTGGTATCGAAAATAACTAACTTGTTGCTCATCCGGCTTCTCCTGTCATCATCAAAATTGCAGTCCAAAAAAACAAAAAGCCCGCTGCGGTTGCATGCGGGCCTGTGGTTTGGTGAAGCGCGTGCGCTACCAACTCCGCCCGTATGGCGTTAGCAGTAGTGCTAGCGAATTCATCTTCATGGCGTCAATGTACCACAAGTTACCTGCCATACCTCACTAGTGCAGACCCCTTTCATCGGGTTCGTCGGTTGACGTGCTGATGACACTGGTCTGCTGGCCTTTGGCTTTGCGCCATGCATAAATCACATAGCCGCTGATGCCATAAGCGACGAACAATCCAAACAACACGATGGGTGGATCAATGTTGATGACGGCAATTCCCAGAGCGATCAGAACTATCACGACAAAGGGCACACTCTTCTTCATGTGTACATCCTTGAAACTGTAAAACGGAACATTCGTCACCATGCTCAAGCCGGCGTACAGCGCCAGACCGAAAGTCGGCCATGCCACACTCGGACCCTTGACGCCCAGATCGGTCGCGACCCAGATAAATCCAGCTACCAGCGCCGCCGCCGCCGGAGACGGCAAGCCCTGAAAATACCGTTTATCCACGACCCCCGTATTGACATTGAAACGTGCCAGACGCAGTGCCGCGCAGGCGCAATAAACAAAAGCCGCTATCCAACCCCAACGACCCAGACCCTGCAAGGCCCAGACATAGGAAATGATGGCGGGCGCGGCGCCGAACGAAACCATGTCCGACAGCGAATCCATCTGCTCACCAAATGCGCTTTGCGTATTGGTCATGCGCGCCACGCGGCCATCCAGACTGTCGAGCACCATGGCCCAAAAAATACCTACAGCAGCCAGATCAAAGCGGCCATTGATGGCCATCACAATGGCATAAAAACCACCAAAAAGAGCCGCCAACGTAAACAGATTGGGCAACACATAAATGCCCTTGCGGCGTTTCGTGACGACCACACTGCCGCTCTCTGCGAAATCCGCCTCTTTCTCATCCTGCATAGAATTTGCCTCCTGCGCCCATAGTAACAAAGGCCACCGAAGTGGCCCTTGCGTCAGGGGTTTGCAGCCCTAGTTGCGGGTCTGGTCGACCAGCTTGTTCTTCTTGATCCAGGGCATCATCGCCCGCAATTTTTCCCCCACCTGTTCAATCTGATGTTCAGACATCAGGCGACGACGACTGAGCAAGGTCGGCGCACCGGCCTTGTTCTCGAGAATGAAGCTCTTGGCGTACTCGCCGCTCTGAATATCCTTCAGGCACAGGCGCATTGCGTCTTTCGTGGCAGCGGTAATGATCTTCGGGCCGGTCACATACTCGCCGTACTCAGCATTGTTGGAAATCGAGTAATTCATGTTGGCAATGCCGCCCTCATAAATCATGTCGACAATCAGCTTGAGTTCGTGCAGGCACTCAAAGTAGGCCATCTCGGGCGCGTAACCAGCTTCGGTCAGGGTTTCAAAACCCGCCTTGATCAGTTCAACCGTACCGCCACACAGGACTGCTTGCTCGCCGAACAGGTCGGTCTCGGTTTCTTCGCGAAAGCTGGTTTCAATGATGCCGGCCTTGCCTCCACCGTTGGCCATGGCGTAGCTCAGTGCCAGATCGCGAGTCCGGCCGGACTTGTCCTGATGAATGGCAATCAACTGAGGTACGCCACCGCCTTGCACGTAGGTACCACGCACTGTATGTCCCGGTGCCTTGGGAGCGACCATCCAGACGTCCAGATCGGAACGCGGCGTGACCAGGCCATAGTGAATGTTGAAACCGTGGGCAAAGACCAGTGACGCGCCCTGCTTGATGTTAGGTTCAATGTCATTGCTGTAAACCGCACCAATCTGTTCGTCAGGCAAAAGAATCATGACCACGTCGGCGGACTTGACCGCGGCACCAACTTCAGCCACCTGAAGTCCGGCCTTTTCAACCTTGGACCACGAGGCACCCCCCTTGCGCAGACCCACCACGACCTTGACGCCGCTGTCGTTCAGATTCTGGGCGTGAGCGTGTCCCTGGCTACCGTAACCAATGATGGCGACCGTCTTTCCTTTGATCAGACTGAGGTCACAGTCCTTGTCGTAATAAACCTTCATTTTTCTCTCCGTTGTAAAAAAATCAAACCCGCAAAATTCGCTCGCCACGACCAATGCCACTGGGACCGGTCCGCACCGTTTCAAGAATGGCGCCGCGCTCTATGGCTTCCAGAAAGGCGTCGTTCTTTTCCTGATTTCCGGTCAGCTCAATGGTGTAGCTCTTTTCCGTGACATCGATGATGCGCCCCCGAAAAATGTCTGCCATGCGCTTCATTTCCTCGCGCTCCTTGCCCACAGCACGCACCTTGACCATCATCAGTTCACGCTCGGTGTAAGCTCCTTCGGTCAGATCAACCACCTTGACCACATCAATCAGACGATTGAGATGCTTGGTAATCTGTTCAATCACCTCATCCGACCCTGCGGTCTGAATCGTCATGCGCGACAAGCTTGAATCTTCGGTTGGAGCAACAGTCAGAGACTCGATGTTGTAGCCACGCGCCGAGAACAGTCCGACGACCCGCGACAGGGCGCCAGGCTCGTTTTCCAGCAGTACTGCAATGATATGTTTCATGATTAGAGATCTTCTGAACCGAGCAACATTTCGGTAATGCCGCTGCCAGCGCGCACCATCGGGAACACGTTTTCTGTTGGGTCCGTGCGGAAGTCCATGAAAACAGTCCTGTCCTTCAATTTTCGCGCTTCATGCAAAGCCGGCTCCACATCCTGGGAACGCTCGATCAGCATGCCCACATGACCATACGCCTCCGCGAGCTTTACAAAATTCGGCAGTGCATCCATGTAACTGTGGCTGTAGCGGCCTTCGTACTCAACCTCCTGCCACTGTCGAACCATGCCTAGGTATCTGTTGTTAAGCGAGACAATCTTGATTGGTGTGTCGTACTGCAAGCAGGTAGAGAGTTCCTGGATGCACATTTGCACCGAGCCGTCACCGGTGATGCAAAACACCTCACTCTCGGGTTTGGCCGTCTTGACGCCCATCGCATACGGAATGCCCACACCCATGGTTCCCAGACCACCAGAGTTGATCCAGCGCCGCGGCTCATCAAATCGATAGTATTGGGCGGCCCACATCTGATGCTGGCCCACATCGGACGTGATATACGCATCCACGCCTTTGGTCATGTTCCAGATCGTCTCGACGACGTACTGCGGCTTGATCACGTCATTCTTGCCATGATCGTATTTCAGGCATTCTCGCTTGCGCCAGGTTTCTATGGTTTCCCACCAGGCGCCCAAGGCCTGATTGTCGGGTTTTGTCGATCCTTCCCGAATCATGGCGATCATCTCCGTCAAAACTTCCTTGACGTCGCCCACGATCGGAATATCCACCTTGACACGTTTGGAAATACTCGACGGGTCAATGTCAATATGAATGATCTTGCGCTCATTCTGGGCGAAATGCTTGGGGTTGCCGATGACCCGGTCATCAAAGCGTGCGCCCACCGCCAGCAAGACATCGCAGTTCTGCATCGCGTTGTTGGCTTCCACCGTGCCGTGCATGCCTAGCATGCCCAGAAACTTGCGGTCGCTTGCCGGGTAGGCACCCAGGCCCATCAGGGTATTGGTGCAGGGATAGCCCAGCATATCCACCAGCGTGCGCAACTCTGTTGAGGCGTTGCTCAAGATCACACCACCACCGGTGTAGACATAGGGTCGCTTGGCAGCCAGCAGCAGTTGTAAAGCCTTGCGAATTTGTCCCCCGTGACCCTTGCGAACCGGGTTGTAGGAACGCATTTCAACACTTTCGGGATAACCTGCATAAGGCACGCGCTTGAATGAAACGTCTTTTGGGATATCCACCACCACCGGACCAGGCCGGCCGCTGCGGGCAATATGGAATGCCTTCTTCATGGTTTCGGCCAGATCGCGCGCATCCTTGACCAGAAAATTGTGCTTCACCACCGGGCGCGTGATGCCAACTGCATCACACTCCTGAAACGCGTCGAGCCCGATCGCGTGCGTTGGCACCTGCCCGGTCACAATCACCATCGGAATGCTGTCCATGTAGGCGGTCGCAATACCAGTGACGGCATTGGTGACGCCCGGCCCTGAAGTGACCAGTGCGACGCCAACTTCACCAGTGGCTCGCGCATAACCGTCGGCTGCATGCACCGCTGCCTGCTCATGACGCACCAAAATGTGCTTGATCGTGCTCTGTTTGTAAAACGCGTCGTAAATATGGAGCACGGCCCCGCCCGGGTAGCCCCAGATGAACTTGACTCCCTCGGCCTGCAAGGCCTTGACGAGTATCTCGGCACCACGGAGATCCTGTTCGTCCGATGTTGCGGTGAGCGCTTTTCCTGTGCCTGCTGCTGTGACGGCCGAAGCGACTTCAGCCTTTGGTATTTTCATGATCAACCTTTGCGAATTTCTTTGACGAAAAACCTTGGGTGCCCCTTCGCAAGCGCTTGTGGCGTAGCGTCGGAACTTAGAGCCAAAGCCATAAGCGCAACGATTCTTGCGCCGGACCATGACCCGTTTGCCTTTTGATTTGCAGGCCGCATTATGGCACTGCCGCCGCCGACACTGGCAAAAGCTGGCAGAAAAGTTCAATCGAAATGCCATAATCCCGCCATTCCCACCACCGTAACGCAAGGCAAGCACCTCTTGGCAACCGAACAGGAACTTTCTGATTTTTTGAAGAGCGTGGAAAAGCGTGCCTTCAAGCGATCGGTATACCATGTTCGCAACGAGGAATCTGCGCTCGACATCGTGCAAGACAGCATGATGAAACTTGCCGAGCACTACGGACACAAACCGGCTGCAGAGCTCCCGATGCTGTTCCAGCGAATTTTGTCAAATTGCACATTGGACTGGTTTCGACGCCAAAAGACCCGGAACACCTTGTTCTCCAACCTGAGTGATTTCGAATCCGAGGGCGAAGACGGGGAATTTGATCTTCTTGAAACGTTGACCACTCAAACGGAGTCGGACCAAGCGGAAAATCCTGAGACATCGGCACAACGGGCACAAACCTTGCGTGCGATTGAAAGTGAGATTCAGGAACTGCCAGGGCGTCAACGGGAAGCCTTCCTCATGCGTTACTGGGAGGAAATGGACGTAGCAGAGACTGCGGCGGCCATGGGCTGTTCGGAAGGCAGTGTCAAAACGCACTGTTCACGGGCGGTCCAAACCCTTGGCAAGACATTGAGGGCGAAGGGAATAACACTATGACCAACTCATCTCGTTATCAAAATATGGTTGCGCAGGACCGTTTCGGATTGCTGGTGGCAGCGCGCCTGTCCGATGCGGCAGACGAACTGCCTTATGAGGTCAGCGAGCGCCTGCGCGCCGCCAGGATGCGTGCTCTAAGTCAGCGGAAGGTGGGCGTCCGGCTTGCCAGCAGCGTAACTCGCTCCGGCGCTGCGGCAGCACTGACCTTTGACGGCGATCATCTTAGTTGGTGGGATCGGGTAGCAGCGGTCGCTCCGCTGCTGGCCCTGGTGTTGGGTCTGGTCACGATCAATGTGATCCAGAGCGACACGCGCGCCAGTGAGATCGCCGAAATTGATGCCGCTTTATTGACCGATGACCTGCCGCCTACCGCCTATACCGACCCCGGTTTCACACAGTTTGTCAAGAACCGAGCCGGGCAAAATTGAGGGTTGGGTACAAGCATGGCCGTGTGCGCTTCTGACCAGAATCAGTTTCCATCTAGCGTCGGCAGTCTGCTTGCCGGCACTGCATTTTGCCTGCTGGCGGCGCTGAGCACGCCGGCCTCATGCGCTTTGGCGCAGACGGTTGCCGGAGCCAAAGCTGGCAGTTCGGCACCAGCGGCGAAGGTCTCCGTTGCGGCTGCAAGCCAGTCCAAGCCAGCGTGGCAGGAGTTGACGGCGGTTCAGCAGGTCTCACTCAAACCTCTGGCTGCAAATTGGAACACGTTGGGAACATCTCAAAAGCGCAAATGGATCGCGCTGGCACAGAATTATCCGAGTCTCGCACCAGCGGAGCAGATCAAGCTGCACAGTCGCATGACAGAATGGGTTTCCCTCAGTCAACAACAACGCGCCCAAGCCAGATTGAATTTTGCGCAGGCCAAGCAACTGACGCCTGACGAAAAGGCCGCCACGTGGAAGGCCTATCAGGAACTCAGCCCGGAGGAAAGGCAAAGACTCGCCACTTCAGCCGCAAGTAAACCGGCCGGAGCGGCAGCGGCGGCAAAGCCGGTGCCGGTACAAAAGCTGGCGGCGGTGCCGGTCAACCGGCACAATTCAAAAGCGGCGCCGAAGATGGCAGCCTCGGGCCAAACGCTCAATCACAATACTTTGCTGCCGCAGCCCCAACCCGCGCTTGAGCCGGCCACACCCCAGAAGAACTGAATGGTGCTCGCACTGCCCTGATGAAGCCCGTTTTGCAGACTCCCAGCCTGGCTCGCCGCATGGCCTGCTGGCTGTATGAAGGCGTGTTGATGTTTGGCGTTGTCTTCATTGCTGGCTATCTATTCAGCACCTTGAGCCAAACCCGCAACCCTATGGACAACCGCCATGCCTTGCAGGCGTTTATCTTTGTCGTTTGCGCAATCTATTTCGTCTGGTTCTGGACCAAGGGTCAAACCCTGGCCATGAAAACCTGGCACATCACGGTGTTGGACCGGTACGGCAGACCCCTCTCCCAAATGCGGGCTTTGCTACGTTACGTGCTCAGCTGGCTCTGGTTTATACCGGCTCTGGCAACCGCGGCTTCTTTCCAATTGCCCGGAACTGAAGTCGCTGTCATTGCGCTGGCTTGGGTAGCGTGTTGGGCTATCCTCAGCTACTTTCACCCGCAGCGGCAGTTCTGGCACGATGCCCTGGCCGGAACGCAACTGGTTTCAACGCCTCTCCAAACTCCTTAAGAACCATGCACCCAGCATTCACCCTCTGCGTCTATTGCGGCTCCCGTCCAGGAATGAACCCCGAATTTGCCAAGGCAGCGCAGCAAGTGGGCCACTGGATCGGTCGCCATGGCGGACAGCTGGTTTACGGCGGCGGCAAGAGCGGCTTGATGGGGCTGGTGGCCGATGCTGCACTGGCAGAAGGTGCGCGGGTGATAGGCGTCATTCCGCAGGCACTGGTGGACAAGGAGTGCGCCCATCTGGGCTGCACCGAGCTTCACATCGTGGACACCATGCATGAGCGCAAGCGCATGATGGCAGAGCGTGCCGACGCATTTTTGGCGCTACCTGGCGGCATCGGAACCTTCGAAGAGTTGTTTGAAGTCTGGACCTGGCGCCAGCTTGGCTACCACGACAAACCCATTGGCCTGCTCAATACCGCCGGCTATTACGACAAGTTGCTTGACTTTTTGCGCAGCGCCACTTCACAGGATTTCATGGGCCCCTGGCAGATGGGCCTGTTGCGCTCAGCC
>CAIYGK010000184.1 GCA_903925725.1 uncultured beta proteobacterium
AATCGCCGAGCCGCAACCGTAGGTCTTGAAACGTGCGTCCTCAATCACGCCGGTTTGGGCATTGACCTTGATTTGCAGCTTCATCACGTCACCGCAGGCTGGTGCGCCAACCATGCCGGTGCCGACAGAATCATCCCCTTTTTCAAAGGAGCCCACGTTGCGCGGGTTTTCGTAGTGGTCTACCACTTTTTCAGAATATGCCATTTTGGTTTCCTAATGTGCCGCCCACTCGATCGTGGAAATGTCAATGCCTTCCTTGTACATATCCCAGAGTGGACTGAGATCGCGCAATTTGGCAACGTTGAGCTTGATGGTTTCAACCGCATAGTCAATTTCAGCCTGCGTGGTCCAGCGACCGATCGTCATGCGCAGACTGCTGTGCGCCAGTTCATCGCTGCGCCCCAAGGCGCGCAACACATAGCTGGGCTCCAGACTGGCTGACGTGCAGGCCGATCCACTGGAGACCGCCAACCCCTTGATCCCCATCATCAGCGACTCGCCTTCTACATAATTGAAACTCATGTTCAGGTTATGCGGCACACGCTTTTCCAGGTTGCCATTGATGAACACCTGCTCAACATCCTTCAGGCCATCGAGCATGCGCTGATGCAATGCCCCGATGCGCAGGTTCTCCTGAGTCATCTCCTCACGGGCAATGCGGTAGGCCTCACCCATGCCAACAATCTGGTGGGTTGGCAACGTGCCCGAGCGCATGCCACGCTCGTGACCACCGCCATGCATCTGTGCCTCGATGCGAACGCGCGGCTTGCGCCGCACGTACAGTGCACCGATACCTTTGGGGCCGTAGGTCTTGTGCGCCGTCAGGCTCATCAGGTCCACTGGCAAGGTGCTCAGGTCAATTTCCACACGCCCGGTTGCCTGCGCCGCATCGACGTGGAAAATGATGTTCTTCTCGCGGCACAGGGCGCCAATGGCAGCTATGTCCTGAATGACGCCAATCTCGTTGTTGACAAACATGACGCTGACCAGAATCGTGTCAGGACGGATCGTTGCCTTGAGCACGTCCAGATCAATCAGTCCGTCGGCCTGTACGTCCAGATAACTGACATCAAAACCCTGGCGCTCCAGTTCACGGCAGGTATCAAGCACTGCCTTGTGCTCAGTCTTGACCGTGATGATGTGCTTGCCCCGAGTTTTGTAGAAGCCGGCCGCTCCCTTGAGCGCCAGGTTGTCTGACTCGGTCGCCCCGGAGGTCCAGACGATCTCGCGCGGGTCGGCACCAATCAGGGCTGCCACCTGCTCGCGCGCCTTCTCCACGGCGGCTTCCGCCTCCCAGCCCCAGGCGTGGCTACGCGACGCCGGGTTGCCAAAATGCTGTCGCAACCAGGGGATCATGGCCTCCACCACCCGCTCGTCGCAGGGGTTGGTGGCACTGTAATCCATGTAAATCGGAAAATGAGGTGTGGTGTCCATGAACTATTGCTTTCAGGTCTCGGAACGCGCATTGCCCAGAGCAAAAACCGAATTTGGGGCGTTGCTGCGGGACGAATTGCTGCCCGGCATGGTGAAAATGGCTCGCTTGATTGTTGGCTTGTCCTCGACCGGCGCGCCCTTGCCCAATTGGTCGTCGATCAACTTCTGCAGAGTCACGGCATCGAGAAACTCCACCATGCGCAGGTTCAGGGCCGCCCACAGATCGTGCGTCATGCATCGTTCACCACCCTCGCCCATGCAATTCTCCTTGCCGCCACAGTGCGTGGCGTCAATCGGCTCATCCACCGATGTGATGATTTCGGCGATCGTGATGCCCTGTGGATTGCGCGCCAGACTGTAGCCGCCGCCGGGTCCGCGGGTCGATTCGACCAATCCGTTGCGGCGCAGCTTTCCAAACAACTGCTCAAGATAGGAGAGCGAAATTTGCTGACGCTGGCTGATGGCGGCCAGTGTCACCGGACCGGTCCCCTGGCGCAAACCCAGATCAATCATTGCGGTAACTGCAAAACGGCCTTTGGTGGTAAGTCGCATGGTCTGCTCCTGTGTTGAGGTTTGGTTGACTATTTATGTCAAGTATAACAAAAACCCCTGCAATCTGCTCAGGTAAGCAGATTATCACTGCCGGCAGCGCCAAAGGCCTGCTGCTTCAGGATGCCCAACTGATCACGCACCTGCGCGGCTTTCTCGAATTCCAGGTTTTTCGCATGTTCGAGCATGAGCTTTTCGAGCCGCTTGATCTCGCGCGAAACGTCCTTTTCGCTCATCTCCTGCACCTGCGCGCGTTGCATCGCGTCACGCTCAAGCTTCTCTGCTTCCTTGCCCGCCTTTTCGCTGTAGACACCGTCAATCAGGTCCCTGACCTGCTTGACGATGGAGCGCGGCGTGATGTCGTGCGCCAGGTTATGCGCCACCTGCTTGACACGCCGGCGCTCTGTTTCGCCCATGGCCCGCTTCATGGAGTCTGTCACCTTGTCGGCGTACAGGATGGCGCGGCCCTCCAGATTGCGCGCGGCGCGGCCGATGGTCTGAATCAGGGACCGCTCCGAACGCAGAAAGCCCTCCTTGTCAGCGTCCAGAATCGCCACCAGAGAGACCTCGGGAATATCCAGCCCCTCGCGCAGCAGGTTGATACCGACCAGCACGTCAAAAACGCCAAGCCGCAGGTCACGAAGAATCTCCACTCGCTCCACCTTGTCCACATCGCTGTGCAGGAAGCGCACCTTGAC
>CAIYGK010000185.1 GCA_903925725.1 uncultured beta proteobacterium
GCCGCAAAGCTGCTGAGAAGGCGCGCAAGTTGCAGTTCAAGAATGACCAATGGCATCGTTCGCGGTTGGGAATGTCCCTGAACCGCTACGCTATCGCATAGAGTTTGCCCGCTGTGCCGTGGTCATCACAGGCAGTATGGCAATTGGCCACGGCACACCCCCAATTCTACGCTGAGGGAAAACCATGCACAACGACGGATTGCCCGAAAATGGCTGGGATGACGAAACCCAGCATGAGGTATGCTTGTGCGGTCAGTGTGATGAGTGTGAGCACGCTATTGACCTAGCCTTCAGCACTACGCGCACCGCTCCCGTGCCGTCTGGTTGTCTTATGCCAAGCATGTTCTTCACGCAAGTTGCAGAGTTAGAACGGATGTTTAACCCAGCAGTAACTGAACTGGAAAGGATGGTTAGCCTATGACGCTCATCGTCACCCTTTACATCGTGTTGAATGTGATTGCTGCAAACGTACTCAATGCTTGCCACGGGAGGACGAAATGAACTGGTCACGCTGCGCTATCCTTGCCCGCTGCAATGGCAGCAGGTCACGCGCGTTTCAGTACTGCATGAACGTCGCAACCGAATATCCTAACCTAACTCGTGAATATAGCGAGTTAGCGTTGTCATTCGCTGGTCATCTGGTCGAGAGACTGGAAGCAATCCGTGCTTGGAGGTAATATGCTAAAGTGGGCTAAGAATGCGCTTTGTCTTATCGGCGTGCTTGCTATGGTGCTGGCTTCATACACTGTAGCCTTCGTCGGTATACTCGTAACGCTTTGGGCAATGTTTCTCCAACACCTTGAGGATGGATTAGCAGGAATGTTCATCCTGTTCGTCGGTACGTGCATGTGCTATGTTAGCTACTTGCTGATTGTGAGGAAACAATGAAACGCGCAATGATTTTCATCAGTGACCTGATTACAGGTAGAGTCCCAGCTGCATCTCAGGAAGCGATACGTGAGGCAGAACTACGGCGCATGGAGAAGCACCCGCCCAAGACACAAGCGGAGAAAGCATTCCAAAAGTTTTTGCGTGATTGGCATGAACAAAATCGCAAGGTTACCGGGAGGTAGTTATGTTTGAAATCGAGTATGGCAAAAACAAAATCACTGTCTGGATGCACGGTGTCCAGTACGTTCTCACCAATCCGGCTGATATTGCCGCATTCAACGGTGACCGTGGATGGTATGCAACGCTGTCCGATTTGGTCGGTGCATACTTGAACAAGCTGGTGCGCGCCGTGCGCCGTATATCTGCGGCTATCTGCATCGTGCATGAAGATGTGACGCGGTATCTGGCTGGTATGGCACCGCTGACGTTCTGGCAAGAGCAAAAGCTCAAGTGGCGTTCAGTCTAACACCTTGCAGATAGCAACGCAGGAGAACCAACTCTGAAACGGAGGTTCAAGTGTATGAAATACACGAGATTCGCCGTTGCCCTGTTAGTTTTCGCAACGATAACATGCTCCGCACAAAACGGCGCAACAAAGCAATTAGCAAGGGCAATCGCACGGCAAGAAGGCTTTTTCACTCCCGGAACAATCCCAAACCGCAATTGCAATCCGGGGGATTTGAAAGTACGTGAAGGACAGCACTATCTCGGGCAGACTGGCACGGATAGGTTCCGTCATGCCATATTCCCACATCGCAACGGTTGTGCCGCAGGTTGGGCTGCGCTGTATCAGCAGATTGACAAGATTGCTGACCGCACGTCCAAGATATACACGCCGGAGATGACCATTCAGCAGGTGGGCCGAAAGTATGCCGCTAGTTGGCAGATATGGTCTAAAAATGTGGCGCGCAACTTGAACGTAAGCCCGCGCACTACGCTGGCTACGCTGCTGGACGTGCCACCATTGGTTAACCCGCATCCTGCTAAGATGATTTTAGCAGCGTATGCAGTTGCCATGCCTACGTTGGAGGAGCAGTGAGTAGTATCAAGTTGGACTTTGA